>NZ_WOWT01000017.1:0-90515 GCF_009746545.1 Oceanobacillus sp. AG | reverse complement strand
ATAATGTATATTGAAAATAAGGAATCAAAAAACTTGGCAGAATAGAAATGGTGATGCCGCAAGCTAAGCAAAGATAACGACAAATCGGTAGTCGTATATGTTCATCTTCTTCAATACCATATCGCCAGTAATAACCATGACGATGTATGTTTCCCTGAGCGAAACAATTACAACCCGGACATCGATCTAACCTAGGAAACTCATTTTCTATTCCATTTGCCGCGTATTGAAAAATATCAATCTTAAAATCATGTAAATGAATCAATTAAAAAACTCCCCTCTATTAATATGAAAAAAACTTAGCACATTATAGCAGGGAAGTCTATTTTTAATCTGGAGGAATTTGAACAATTAGCAAGTGTTTTAGATGGAACAATGTGGAGCTTTACATTGGTAGATCATCTCCTCTTCGGTCACTGATCCAACTTAGCATCACCCTAAACCAACAGCATTTCCCAACTAATCAACGAAACATAATCATTGCTCCACGAAAAGGCATGCATTATAATGTTCCTAATGAATTTTTAGAAAAGTATTGTTTTTTCAAATTCATAAATACCATAGAAGGAGTGCTAAAATGACAAACAAAGTACAAATTGGCAGAACAGATCTAGTTGTAAATCCGGTTGGTATGGGGACAAACAAAATTGGTGGTCATAATCTTTTTCCGAACTTAGATGAAGAAGCAGGGAAAAATGCAGTCCGTTATGCAATTGATCATGGTATTGACTTTATCGACACGGCTTATCTATACGGGAAAGGCCGTTCAGAAGAATTAATTGGTGAAGTAGTGGAAGAAACGGGAAAACGTTCTGAACTTGTACTGGCAACGAAGATTTCACCAGTTTTTACTGAAGATGGAATGATAAATAATAACAATCCCGACTTTTTAAAGCAAGAAGTTGAAAAGAGCTTGAAACGATTAAAAACAGATTATATTGATTTAATGTATATTCATTATCCAGACGAGGATACGCCAAAGGCTGAGGCAGTCGGGGCGTTGCAAGAATTGAAGGATTAAAAGTGGGTTTGATGTGATTGGCACTTATACGGATAAAGTAGGGGAAGCGAAAATAATTCTTGAGAAAGAGTTGTGATTAGGCTTGCCAGTCCAATATTACAATAGGAATCATGTCAAAAAGAATTAACATATCAAAGAGACAATCGCTCAAGAAGATTGTCTCTTTAATTTTTCCATTTTTCCTATAGACATATATATCACATTATGATATATTGAAGTCTGATGCAAGTATCACTTTATGATATATCATGAATAGATATAGGAGATGATTGCTTGAAAAAAACAGAGCAATTAACAGATACGATGTTTTATATTATGGCTGCTTTAACGAAACCGAGACACGGTTACGCTATTATGAATTTAATTGAAGAAACTACAAATGGGGTAATTACAATAGGTCCAGCATCCATGTATACGATTATTAAAAGGTTATTAAAACAAGAGTGGATTTATTTGTATGACGGAGAAGATTCAAGGCGCAAAACATACGAGCTTACCGAATATGGCAGAAAGGTACTGGAAGAAGATTTGCAAGTGAGAAAACAAATGATTGAATTAGCAGAAAGTGGATTAAAGGGAGAGTGAAAAATGAGTAAAACAAAATATATTACATCAGGTGGACTAGCTTTCTCTGAGTATGAAGATATGGATAAATTACGTCGATATTCTCTAAAAGGCTGGCATGTCAGTGATTTTAGCTTTATGGGCTATACGCTCGAAAAAGGAGAAAACAAAGATTACATTTACACAATAGACTATCGCTCATTACATGCTGACGAACAAGATGAATACTTTGATTTCTTTTTTAACTCTGGCTGGTCGCATGTTTCTTCTTCAGCAGATATTCATTTATTCCGAGCTCGTCCTGGTACAAAACCGATATATACGGATCCGGATACAACGATAACGATCATTATTTTACTATTTGTCAGAGGGACGGGTACTACAGTTAAAATTCTAACATCAATGGTGATCGGAGGGATCGTATTTCCAACTGTAGTTTGGATCGTTATGACCCTTTACCATAAAATTAGAAGAAAACATGAATACACTAACATTTGAATGAAAAAATGGAGGGAATCAAATGGAAATAGAAATATCTGGTCTAGGAATCGGGTTAGTTTTGTTAGCTGTCGGGTTAAGTCTTATGGGATATTTTATTGGGAAAGGCCTACAAAATATGGGGCATCCCGAGAAAGGCCATCATTATCATTTCTTTATCAAAGAAAGTGAGTTGGAATATTACTCCAATCTAGACAAAAATGAGATTGAAGAATTATTGAGAAAGTATCCCAATGCCCCTAAGATTGAATTAAACGGAACAAATTATTATCCATACAAAAAATTGATGGAGTGGTTTTCTTCACATGATTATTAATGAATAGTGGAGAGATTCACTAGAAGAACTAATTAGAAAAATGAGGGTGAAGAATTATACCGTGAACAAGATAATGAGGAAACGTCGTAAATCAAATGCATTGAAGTAGAATGGATTGGTAGGGGATAAAGTGGTTCATGTATGGAAGTCTTATTTATTGTTGGTTGCAGGTGTTCTGACAGGAATTATGATTGTGAGTATACTCCGAAATGGGGAAATTAATTGGACCGTAGTTGGTGCTACATTTATTTTATCGCTTTACTTATTCCTTTCTTTATTATTTATTCGCCGGGAATTAAAAAATAAATAGTAAAAAAATGTTCTTTTCAATTAGTGGATACAAAAACTTGTAATGAATGATGTAGTCGATTTTTACAACGATAGGGATGGTTACAATTTTCATACTGTTCCTAACATGATTTGTAAATTCCGGGATATACATATATAGAGGGGGGGATTTTTATCACGAAAAAAATTCTACTATTTTGTGATCCTGGAATAGATGATTCGTTTGCAATTATGTATATGATGATGGATCCCGAGATTGAAATTGTCGGTATTGTAACAAGTTACGGGAATGTACCGAAAGAGCAAGCAACGGCTAATGCAGCCTATCTAATGCAACTTGCTGGGAGAACGGATATCCCGATTATTCCTGGAGTTTCCCAACCGATGGAGGATGATTATTTAGCATTTTATCCCGAAATTCATGGAAAAGGAATTGGTCCAATCCAGCCGCCACATCCGTTGCAATATCAAACGTACCCATTTGATACAATCAGGCTTATCATAGAAAAATATAAAAATGAACTTATTCTTGTTGATACAGGGCGATCAACAGCACTTGCTACAACATTTATTTTATTCCCGGAACATGCAAAATTGGTTCATTCCTATTATGTAATGGGCGGAGCATTTTTTATGCCGGGGAACGCAACGGCGCTCGCTGAAGCTAACTTCTATGGCGATCCGAATTCTTCTGATTTTGTCGTCAAGTCTGCACACAATTTAACAATCACGCCTTTAAATGCAACACAATTTGCCGTTATTACAGAAGAAATGGTTCAAGCTGTATCTAAGAATGAGAAACAATATTATGCTGCGCTGATTGTCCCTGTTTTTGAATATTACTATGATTTTTATCAAAAGTTGATGCCAGGTATTCAAGGTGCACCAGTGCACGATCTGCTCACCGTCATGATTATTAATCATCCCTCCCTCTGTGATTACATATATTACGATGTGCATGTCGCTCGCTGCGATGAAGTAAAGGGGATGTCGTATATTGATTACCGGCCGACGAGTAAAAGAGGAAAGACAAGGATTGCAGTGAGTCTTGATTATGCAGCGTTTGTGGAGCAATTTAATAAGGTAATGTTGCCGGAGTGAATTGTGTTTTGTTTAAAAAAGAGAATATGCGTGAAGGATCGAAGCAATCATTTGTTGATTGTCTTTTTTTGTGCAATTATGTTGGAAGAATTATGTTAATATTAAATCATAATTAATGCGGTATATTGCTCGAATATACTTCGGGGGGAATTCGGATGGTAAAAATAATGGGATTAACCAATGACGAACAATTTCAGCAGGCAGCAACACTTTACGAAGAGATTTGGAAAGATAATGACCATTCCATAGAAGAACGGATTCAAAGACATAGCTCCTATAGCGGTTTTAGAGGACTAGCTATTTTGTCAAATGAAGGAAGTATGATAGGTTTTTCGTATGGATACACCTCATTGCCTACACAATTCTATCATAATTTGCTGGCTGAGGAATTAAATGCTCTGGAATATCAACGGTGGCTAAAAGATTGTTTTGAATTTGTTGAATTAGCAATTCATCCATCTTATAGAAACCGGGGGTTTGCAAGATTGTTAGCTACAAAACTAGTCGAAGCAGTTGAAAATAAGACAGCTATTTTAACAACACAAGTTGATAATCATCCCGCTCGCACATTATATAAGTCATTGGGCTGGAAGGATATTAAAGAACCTTTTTTTCCAGGTAACTCGAAACAAGCTTATGTGATAATGGGGAAGGAATTATAATTCATTTCAATTATTTGGCAGCATAAATTAAAGTTGTTCATTTTAGAGATTCTTGAGGTTTGTTTTAACGAAAAGAACATATAGGTAATGACAATGTAGTTGAAGGGAAAAAGAATTTACCTTTTAAAATGGGGAACATTAGGTGTTCTTTAATCGTATAAATTATAGGAGATAATCAGGTCGTTTAATGGAGGGATATGTGGTGAATCTCAAGAACTTTTTACCTGCATTTTTGGCAGGGTATCTTCTGTGTATGTTGATTGTATATCTTATTTTTGATTTTTTTAGTTGGGGTTTTACCCTAGGCTCGGTGATTGGTGTCATACTATTCGCTATTATAATAACAGCTTTTAAAAAACAGACGAGGCAGAAATAGCAGGATTCAAGTTTAGTCAGTAGTTAAGTACCGTCTAAAATATAATTTCCTCATCCGATACATCGAAATATGCCGCCGAGTTATGTTGCCTGTGATTGCCATAATGAAACCGTTGACCTGAATGTATTAGGTGTGGAGCGATCGTATGGATGTGAATAATGCTTTATAACCCACATGAAGTAAATCCGGATGCACTTATGTTTGGGACAGACTTGCCGTCTACTCGGGCAAAGAGGCCTTTTCAGTATTCGGATATTGAATTGATTCAGGAATTATTTGATGAACAGGCGATTGATAAAATTTTGTATACGAATGCATTGGCATGGTATTTTAAATAACCTAAGAAGATTTTTTAAGGTAAATCTTTATGTGTAGACACCTTTAATAGAAAGATCCTTATTAGGAAAAAGAGTAGGTAAGTAGCTCAAAGGTTGGTGAAAATGAAAACTTTTATTATTGTTTTAGTGGTATTGCTAATTTTATTCATTCTTTTTATCATATCTGGAATAGCAATTAATAAACGCAATTTAAGGAAAGACAAGCATGATTTATTAAATTACTTTAAGAAGCATAAAGATAGGCTGTCTATTACGATTAAGGAAGATGGTATAGACACATTAACTATAAATTCTGATCAAAAATTTCCGTTAGCTAGTACGTTAAAAGTACTAATAGCGTTTAATTTTGTAAAGGCTGTAACAAATAAGAGATTTTCAATTAATGATAAAGTGGAGTTAGATGAGCTTGATAAATTCTATCTCCCAAATACGGATGGAGATGCTCATCCTAGGTGGAAAAAGTCTATAAATAATCCCGCCGATGTTGAGCTCTACTGGATAAGAAATATATTCAATGATTTTGTTATCAGTACGGCGCTAGATGCTGATTTTAGGGAAAAAGTAAAAGAATCGCTTCGTTAATTTATGTTGGAAAATATACTAAGAGAAAATATATTTATAGATTTAAAAGGAATAGCAAATGATATAGGATTTCGCATTTTGAAGTTTTGCAAAAGGAGATTTAAGATGAATATCAGGTTGTTAAATAAAGACGAAAACCCACCTATGGATTTGTTATTGCTAGCGGATCCCTCTCGAGAAATAGTGGAAGCGTATTTGGAAAGAGGAGAATGTTTCATTGGAGAAAGTGATAATCGCGTTATTGGAGTATATGTAATACTTCCGACCAGACCGGAAACTGTGGAATTGGTGAATGTGGCGGTTGCAGAAGAATTTCATGGTAAGGGTTTTGGGAAAACATTGGTAATGGATGCTATTCGAACTGCCAAAGAAAAAGGTTACAAAACAATGGAAGTAGGTACTGGAAATTCAAGTATCGGGCAGCTTGCACTTTATCAAAAATGTGGATTTAGAATTATTGGTGTAGATATAGATTTTTTCATTAGACATTATGATGAGGAAATTATTGAAAATGGTATTCAATGCCGAGATATGATTCGGTTATCTATGGATTTATAAAATTGTTTTCTAGAAATGATGGCTGCTGGGGGAGGATTAATAATTTAAAATAGGGGAATCAGTGTTCTTTAAAAAACATGTTTCTTATTTATCTACAGGGTAGAATATTAAGTACAATTGTTAACAATAAATGCAGATGCTCCAGATACAAACCAATATAATGCTGAAGTTAGATTAATACCTAAATAAAGAGGAATGAATGAACAGAAATAAAGCCATTGTGATAACACAATGGCTCGCTTATTAAAAAAGTCCTGCTTCTTTTGCGGCTGCAAAGCTATTCTTCGCAAATTCGAATGGATTCATTCCGACATTCTCCCAATGCAAATACATTAACCTCGGCTCTTCAAACAACCAGTGGTTATGAAATGCAGTTACGATAATCCCCCTTCTTTGTAATGCTCGAATCATAGGATTTACTTCCTTTTGAAGGATTACAGTTTCACCTAGATTTAAACCATTATTTTCAAAGGATAACATGAAAGGTAGGGCTAGTGGAGAACGCGTGCGGCGGCCTAAAATAGTCGCTCTAATATCATCTCGAAGACGCATTACCACACAAACAGGTTGCGCTTGAATAACCTCACCGCCAATAATATTTGCAAGTCTTTGACAAGTTGATTTTGATTTGGATTCCTTATCATTTTCTCTTCTATACATATAAATCCCTCCTTCTTTTTCATTCTCATTAAATAGTGTATTCGGAGATGTTAGATAGGTATAGACGAGTCATCCAGAGCAAACCCCCTTTTATTCTTTGCTTTTAACGACTTCTACATCACTATTATTAATAGGTGGTGGAAGAAGTAAGTTTGTTAGAAGAGGTCTGTATATTTTTATTAAATAATGTAAGTTGTAGTTGGAGGATATATGTATTTAACAAACGGGCTCGAATTATCAGTTAATTGCTGGCATAACTAGCAATACATTTTAGATCCCTATTCCTTGGCCTATCATCCCTGCGTTATCATAAGATGGATACCGGACAGCAATGAAATTAAGTTCGATAATTTATAATGAAGAATGATCGTTTGGGATAAATTCCGATATTTCATAAAGAAGTTTGATACAATTAAGTTACAAATTGAAAGTGTATAGTTCTTAGTTGAACAAGAAATGATGATCATCCTTATAAACTGAAAATAAAAAGGTGGGATACAATAACGTGAAAGTTCGACTTACTGACTATAGTGAAGATTGGTCTTGCATGTTTCAGACAGAGGCAGCGTTTCTTACAACAGTATTTGGCGACTTGATAATAAAATGTGAGCATTTTGGGAGTACAGCAGTACGGGGGATGAAGGCAAAGCCTGTAATCGACATGATGTGTATCGTTAAATCCATAGAAAAGGTTGACTTTTTCAATGAGCAAATGAATTCTTTAGGATATGACGTTGCTGGGGAATGGGGAATTAAAGGAAGAAGGTTATTTCGTAAAGGCGGGGATAACAGAACCCATCATATTCATTTCTATCAATTTGATAACCCTGAAATTGCTAGACATTTAATTTTTCGAGATTATTTGAGGGCTCATCCACAAGAGGTAGCTAAATACAGTCGTTTCAAAGAAAAGTTGGCTCAACGCTACGATACGACAAGTCGTTATAGTCCAGCAAAAAAGAAATTTGTAAATGAGATGGAACAAAAAGCTCTTCGTTGGTATTTGGAAAGTTAGAAGATGGCATTAGGTGGGGATAAATACTACATCTTTGAGAATTTCACGAAAAAGAATAAAGCCTTGTTGGATGAACAATCTAAAGGTTTATCCTATTTTTACTTAATAAAGAATGAAGATGGCCTTATTTTGGGAAGAATAAACCTAGTAAATGTTGATAAAAATCAAGGTACAGGTCATATCGGTTATAGAGTAGGGGAATCATATATTGGCAAAGGTATCGCTAATAAATCGGTAAATTTGTTATTAACAACGATTAATAAGCAGGAGATTAAAGAAATTTTAGCGAAGACAACTACTGACAATATCGCCTCGCAAAGAGTTTTGGAGAAAAATGGGTTTAAGCATATAGCAACGAGTGATGAAACGTTTGAAATGAATGGAGAAAGTTTGAGATTTATTTATTATAAGTGGACTAATTAGGATTTACCGGCAGCTATGTCTGCAATTGTTAAAGTAGGTGGTCCTATTCGATCGCTTTATTGTATAGTTTTAAACGTTATTTATTATATAGCAATCGTGCTGAAACTATCATACTGCTGGCAGGTAAAAATAGTTAGATTGAATTAGGCTGCAGTTTTATCTCTAGAAACTAGGATTTCATGCTAATTACGTAGAATATTAAATAAGCACATAAAATTAGAGGAGTGTCTTGATGGAAAATCCTATCTTAAAACAAATCGGAACAGTATTTATCCCAGTAAGCAACATTCAAAAAGCGAGAGATTGGTACTGCGACATTTTAGGATTAAAAACAGAAGGGGAAGTTCAATTTGGTCATCTCTACGTTATACTCATGGAAGGGACAGGAATTGTATTAGATAGCAAGATTTATTCAGAAGATAGAACTTTTAAAACCCCAGCATTCCATTTCAACACAAAAGATATTGAGAAAGCATTTCATTTTATGAGCAATAAAGGAGTTAATTTAATTACAGAAATCGAACATAATCATTATTTTAATTTCAAAGACCCTGACGGGAATATTTTAATGGTTTGCAAATGTTAATAGTATGCAAACGAGTCATATACTAGAAAGAAAATGACCTTTCAATAGTTGATACAGAGATTGAAAAGTTAAGGCAAGAATCTTCTTTATAAAATTAAAAATTCTATGTTGGAGGGTTACAAATGAGTAAGGTAGCATTAGTACCTCATGATAAAAAATATGCAAAATCACTATCTTCACTCTCTTCAGCTCCACAGGTGAGAGAACCTCTAGGATTGACGGATAATCAGACATCGATAGAAGGAACACTTGAATTTATCGAGTTTGTCCTAGAAAGTGAACGATTAGGTAAGCTGTATTCGAGAGTAATCTTGAATGAAAACGATGAGTTAATCGGGGTAATAACCTTAAAAGAAATAGATAATGAGAAGAAGATTTGTCACATCGGAACTTGGATCGGCCATCCCTATTGGGGAAAAGGATATAATGAGCTGGCCAAAAAAGATATTCTATATACTGCTTTCACAGATCTTAACATGGAATATGTCTTCGCCGGTGCCAAGTTAACTAATATACGCTCTCGAAAAGCACAGGAAAAGCTTCCTTATGTAAAAATAGACGCACAATCTGAATTTCCTGATGAATATAAGAAATTGGTGCAACAGGTAAATGAACCTTGCCTGTTAAACGTAATAGAAAAAGTTGCATTTCTTGATTGGTACTTAAAAAGTACTTGAGACCATTGATTTCTGATAGAATAGGGGAAACTGTGCCTCACCTAAGTAAGATACATTCTATTCCCCATATTTTCTATCTAAATTTTACAAATGTTGTTAGGACCTCTCTGCACGAACGCATTCAAATCTATCTCATTCAGTTGATTAGAACACCTCTAATCTCCTGAACGCACTCAAATCTATCTCATTCAGACGATTAGAATACTTCTCATTCGAGCGATTAAAGATTAACTCCCGTATTTACTCAATTGAAGTCTTGGAATGGGCTCATTAGCACGAAATCGTCTATAACAAATTGTTATCTAAAAATAGCGCGATGAAGTATGCGCACTGCATCTTCATCACGCTAAAGGTGTAAACCCTTTTTATAAATATTCCGCTACTTTTTCCATCGATTCTTCGCTACCGCTAATAATTAAACGGTCACCCTGTTGTAAAATCGTATCTCCATTTGGGGTAATCGCTCGTTCTCCACGATAAATGGACAGGATAAGCGTATCTCCCAAGAATGGCAGCTTGCGGAGCGGTATCCGGTCATATCTCATTCCATCTAAAACAAATTCTCTAATAATCTCATCATTATCCGTTAATAGACGGACAAGACTTGGACTGTGCACCATCGCTTTTAACACCATTTCTCCAGCGAAGGCATTCGAATAAATCGCCATCCCCATATCCGTATATTGTTTGTTCAATGTCGGTTCTTCAATCCGGGTAATGATGTTTTCATAGCCAATTGCAATCGCGTAATTAGTAATCTCCACGTTGAAATTATCATTACTTGTTGCAACAATTATACCGTCGAAGGTTTCAAAGATATCCATTTCGATTAACTTCTCCAACGTCATGTTGTTCACTTCAACAATTGGAAATTCATTATCTGATTCTGATTTTAATTTCCCTTGCTTCTCCGAGAAAATCGTTACCTTATAATTACTCTTTTGAAAGTTGAGACTCGCTCTTAGTGCGGCGCGGTTAGCTCCAATAATAGCTAAGCTGCTTTCTTTTTCCTCCACTTCAGGCGATATTCTTGCATACAATATCGGTGAAGTGAAACACGTCAAGATAGCAACTAGTACAATCGCACTGTTCATACCTTCCGAAATGATTCCCATTTGCAGCGATACGGTAGCTGCTACAATTGCAAGGCTTAAGGTAGAGGTAAGCAGCATTCCTGAACTCAATACCTCATTCCAAGAAAACCATCGCTTAAGAAGTAATGTTGGCAGATTACGTGTTAAAAAGAGAAAGACCAACACAACAGGAATCAACAGCAAGATACTGCGATTTTCCAGTAAAGAACCGAAATCAAAATCCACTCCTACCATAACAAAGAAGATAGGGATCAAGAATCCATAGCCGAAACTATCCAGCTGATGAACGAATTCTCTATCTGGAGAAAGTAGGGACACAACAACCCCAGCCAAGAAAGCGCCAAGGATATTTTCTACTCCCATTGTTTCTGATAAAGCTACGAACAAAAGGATTAATGCAAAGATACCACGAGTACCGATTTGCGCTGTTCCTCTTTTTAATGCTTCAACCACTGCCATGTTCGTTTTCTTCCGGTAAAAGTTCAATAAGAAATAAAGCAGGAATACAAGAGCGACGAGCAGGATGATCCACCAAACAATCGTCGTGTCTCCGTCTTTTACTGCTAAATAATAAGCAAATAAAATCATCGTGGCAAAGTCAGATATGACTGCGATGAGCAATACGGTTTGCCCTAATTTCGTATTCAGTACTTTCCTTTCTTTTAATACAGGTACGACAACGCCTAGAGAAATGGTTGATAAGATAATCGTCATGAAATACGGATCATCAATCAAACCAAATGATACGAGCACTAGAGAGAACCCGTAAGCGAGAGCTAACATTAAGGCAAAAATAATACTTGAAACGAGGAATGGGTTAATTTCCTTCGATTTCCCAGAGTTATTTCCTTTTTTCACGCGGAAGGAGTTAAAGTCAATTTCCAAACCACTTAAAAACATCAAATATATTAGACCTAAACTGGATAGCAAGGTGAGCCATGCATTATCAACATCGATAAGGTTCAAACCGCTCTTACCAATGATGATCCCAGCAATAATCTCTGCTACCACAATCGGTATCGCTTTTAATTTTAATCGTTCGAGCAAAATTGGAATGAAAAACGCAACACCCGTAACGATCATGAGAGATACAATTGAAGTTGCACCATGTTCCATCTGATAATCCCCCTTTTTGAAAAAAATTGTCAATATAACATGGAGTTAGTTAAGTTGTAAAGCATAATTAAACAACAGAATTGTTCTTTTGTCTAATATTATCTACATACATTTTTTTATTTTATAGTTTCTTATATAAAAAAAGGAAGCCCCTTGGGTAAAGGACTTCCTTTTTAATGGTGGTGATGATCGTGATGTCCGGGTGATTCCGGCTGTATCCTGCAAAGAATCGAATTGTCGTGTAAATGTGCAGTCGTTTCTAGTTGAATCGTCATATGGTGAATATTTTGCTGTTCCAGTTCATGTTCAATCTGTCGAAGTAATGTTTCACTTTCTGCGATGGACATATCATCATCAACAACCGCGTGGCAGGAAAGGGCATTTAATCCGCTCGTAATCGACCAGACATGCAAGTCATGGACACCTTGAACACCATCCGTATGTTGAATGGTTTCCACGACCTTCTCCATATTAACATTATCTGGGGTTCCTTCCATCAGAACATGGAGTCCCGATTTTGCAACAAAGTAGCCACTACGGAGGACGAGTACAGCGACAATAACACTTGCGAGAGGGTCCGCCCAACCCCAGTTGAAGAAAATGATAAGCAGGGCAGCAATAATCGCACCGATTGAACCAAGCATATCACTGATGACATGCAGGTATGCTCCTCGCATATTCAAGTTATCATCCACATCTCCACCACGAAACATAATCCAAGCGACAAGAATATTAATGAACAGACCAATAATCGCAATTATCAACATGCCGGTTGAAGCAACCTCCGGCGGATTTTGGAAACGTCCAATTGCTTCATAGAAAATATAGCCGGCAATGATGATTAGCGTAATCCCGTTCAGCACAGCTGCTAAAATTTCAAATCGTTTATATCCATATGTTTTACTATAGTTGGCAGCTTTATCACTTAGTGTAAAAGCGAGGAGGGCGATACCGAGTGAGATGGCATCACTTAACATATGGCCAGCATCTGCCAAGAGGGCAAGACTATTGGTAAGGAATCCACCTATCGCTTCCACTATCATATAGAGGGAAATGATGATAAAACTTATTTTTAAAACTTTTTTATTCGCACCATGCGAATGATCATGTACATGATCGTGTCCCATTTCAAATTCCTCCTCAATCAATGATGTAGAGCATGCTTGATCGCCTGCTTCAATAAATTCATGACATGATCGTCATCCTCCGAATAATATAGGGTTCTCCCTGCTCTTCTATATTTAACCAATCGCAAATTTTTTAAGAAGCGTAACTGATGGGAAACACTCGACTGACTTAGGTTTAATGTCTCTGCAATAGCGTTCACGGAATGTTCCCCTGTACATAGCAAATTTAAAATCCGAATTCGGGTTGGATCACTCAAAGCTTTGAATATTTGCGAGACAACGAATAATGTCTCTTCATCCAAATGTTGCCTGTCTTCTGTAAATACCTGTTCCCGTTTTTGCTCATCCACCACCATCTCAACTCCTCTATCTATATTATTGTCTTACATCAATACATGAACACATGCTCATGTATATAACTTATGACAAAACATATTAAATGTCAAGAAACAAGTCAACCTGTGCTATGATTTAAGTGGGACATGGGGTCAGAGCAACTGTCCCAGTTTTTAAGCGGGACATGGGGTCAGAGTAAATGTCCCAGTTTACGAAGAATAACCAAAAGGGAGGAATGGAAAAGTGAAGAAGTTTCTTTTACTTGTGGTACTCGTTATAGGAATAGTCGGTTGTAGCGATACAAATGAAGAACCTAATACAACCACTGCAAGTCGGAAAAAATGCCGGATGACTTTGGTTTTGCGGTTCAGTTTGGTGTGGATAAAAAGAACGAGATTAATACATTTGAAGAAACTGTAAGGAAAGACTTAATTCAGAATGGAACAATTACGACGAGCATCACTTTGACAGAGAAAGAAATGCAGCAAATTTACGAGAAAATGAAAGATGTTCATATAGTAGAAGAGAAGAAATTGATACCAGAGCCTATTGATGGGGAAATATGTTACCAACAACCGCATGAAGAAGACGAGTGGAAGATCAGGATTAACGGGGAGACAATACACCATTCCGTATCTGGTGCTTATTGTGATTCAACCGCTGATGCAAGCGAGTTATTTGAATTGAGAAATTATATTTTTGATATAGTGAAGAGAAAGGATACATATAAAGATTTACCAGAAGCAGTAGGCGGGTATGATTGATTTTGATTTGAAGACGTTGTTAATTTCAAATGGCGATAGAAATTGGGGAGGATCTGCAAATGGAACTTTGGGATGTATATAATCGAGATCGAATCAAAAAAGATAAATTTATAGTACGTGGAGAAGCTTTTGAAGAAGGGGATTATCATTTGGTTGTCCATGTTTGTATCTTCAATTCGGCAGGGGAAATGTTGATCCAGCAGCGACAACCTTTCAAAATAGGGTGGCCGGATAAATGGGATATTACCGTTGGTGGCAGTGCGATGAAAGGGGATAGCAGTCAAGTGGCAGCAGAAAGAGAATTGGAAGAAGAGCTTGGAATTTATCTAAATTTAGAGGAACTAAGACCGCATTTTACTATTAATTTTGAACGTGGTTTTGATGATATTTATTTAGTTGAAAAGGAAATCAATTTGGAAGATGTAAAGTTACAGGAGGAAGAAGTTAAAGATGTAAAATGGGCAACAAGAGAAGAAATTATTGAGATGATTAGGAGCGGTGAGTTTATTCCATATTATGAAGGTATGATTCATTTGCTTTTTGAAATGCGCGGGAAATATGGCTGCATTCGACAATAAGAGTGCAGAGGGTTAGTTCCCCTCCGGATCATCTGAATCCCGATTCGTTGTTTTCGCATAACTTTGAAGGGGAAAAGCTATCAGTGTCTTCATCTTTGTATTTTTCGACTCATGCAGAGGCTTATAGGCTACCTAATTCCTCGAATAGCCAAGTTTTCCAATCGTTCAGCGGTTTATAAGCTATCTAATCATCTGAACACACAATTTTTACGCTTCATCGGTTGATAAGAGACCTTTTAATCCCTCGAACAATTGTTTTTTCCGCTGATTCGGTTGATGAAAGACACTCTAATCCCTCGAACGATTAGTTTTCCTCTCGTTCGATTGATAAGAGACTCTCTAACCCTCTGAACAATTGACTTCCTAGCTCTTTCGGTAATTAACAAATCTTCGAGTATCCGAATTAAGCCGAACCCATTCTAAAACGACAAAAGGTCGGAACAACTATCCCAAAAAACTGGGACATTTGCTCTGACCCCACTGTCCCGGGCTTGAGTCGATTATCCTTCTATATCTCTTTTTCGATAGCCAATAAATCCCAGAGTTATTAAGATGGCAGCAACTAAAATTAGTAACATGATTGGTGTCCATTCCATATTTTCTACTGGTAGTGCTGGGATATAACCGAATGGGGAGAGTTTCTCTATCCATTCCGGTAAGTCTAGCAGTCCGCCGAGATAATTAGAGATGAATGAAAATACGACATATACCCAAATCAATCCGGTAAATCTTGGTGCCATGCCAATTAAAAACAGAGCAGCTCCGATCATGACTAGCATCGCCGGGTAATATACGAGGGAAGCCCCGTAAATCGTCCCGAAAGAAAAACCATCCTCCATTACAGCCTCAGCAGCAAGCCACAGTCCGATACCTGATAAGGAAATCATAATAAATCCATTAAACACAGCAATAATCAAGTTGCTCGCCAAAAGTTTTCCACGAGATACTGGAGCGGCGAGAATCGACTCGGTTCGATTTTTCTTTTCTTCACCAATCAATTTATTCATTGCCATAATCGGAGGAACAGTAGCAAGTATTCCCATCACAAGCATTAAGGCAGGGATAAATTGTTCTGTTAAGGAGTAACCTTCTTCAGCAATAAGTATTTCTTCTAATAGTTCATTACCTTGAAAGAATGACTCCAAATCTCCCATCACAGAACCGTAAGACATGCCTAGAACTAGCATACTTATTGCCCAGGAAATAAAAGCTGTACGCTGTGTGCGGAAGAAAAGTCCAATCGGAGACTGGAGAAAACGAGTTGCATGAGTTCTTCCAGCCCGAGCGTGGAGAAAAGCGGCTCCCCAGTCACGGATTGCATTTAAATAATTCGCTAGTAAAAATAATGAAGCAGAAAATCCGACAAGAAGCAACACAGGCCACCATTCGTTCGCTGAATAAGCTTCCGTCTGTGTAACGAGTCCGAGCGGTGAAAAGAGGGATAATGTTTCATTACTCACATCACCAATCGCACGAATGAAATAAGCGAGCAGCAATACGGCAATCGATAATCCGGTAGCTCCGCGTGAGCTTTCTGAAATTTGAGCGAACACTGCCGCTACACCTGTGAAAAAGAGTCCTGTACTTCCTAAAGCAACCCCGTACAGCAAGGAGCCTTCAAAATCCATACTTTCCAATCCTAAAGCGTATAAGCTAAACCCTGAAACGAGAGCAAGCACAATATTTGTTACGGTTAGAACAAAAAGAGTAGCATTCAAGTTCGCCAATTTACCGACAGGAAGTGCAAGAATCAATTCGGAAAGCCCATCTTCCTCTTCTGTCCGTGTATGACGGATAACGAGTAAGATACTCATGAGTCCAACGACAACGGCTGTAAACAGCAACATATTATGCGTCGTCATCGCACCAATCGTATAATTCTCAATATCTCCAGGTCCAACCATCGCCGTCACAGCTGGATTCGCCATCGTTTCTGCCATTACATCCCGTTCATCTTGTGTTGGAAACATGTCGTCCAGGGCGACAGGAATCAATATAGTAAAAAAGATAATACCAATGAGCCAGAGGGGAATCCGAACCCGGTCCTTTCTTAAGGTGAATGTAATTAGGGAACCGATATTATCAGTTGCAGTCCGAAACATCAGGAATTGCCTCCTTCAGTCGTTTCTTGCTTATGCTCATAATGACGCATAAATAAATCCTCTAATGTTGGAGGTGCACTTTCCAATTTTACAATTCCGTATTGGCTTACATATCGGATGACCGTATCGAGTTCTTCTGAATCTACTTGAAAGTCCAGCGTTTGCCCATCCTTTTGCACATTGTGGATACCTTTCCATTCATCGATTGTGGGGATAGGTTCTTTCGTTTCCACTAAAAGATTCGTCCGGGTTAAATGTCGCATCTCACTTAATGTACCTGACTCAATAATTTTACCTTGCCGGATAATCCCGACTCTGTCACAAAGCTTCTCCACTTCCGATAATATATGACTAGAAAGCAGAACCGTTTTTCCTGCATCCTTTGCAGATTGAACATATTCCTGGAAGACTTGTTCCATTAATGGGTCCAGTCCAGAAGTCGGTTCATCAAAAATAAACAGTTCGGGATCTGATGCAAAAGCTGCGACTAAAGCTACTTTTTGACGGTTACCCTTTGAATACGTGCGGCACTTTTTCGATGGATCAAGGGCGAATCGTTCCAGTAGTTCTTCCCGTTTATGCTTATTATTCCCACCTCTTAATCCCATAAATAAGTCAATCACCTCACCACCGGTCAAGTTCGGCCAAAGGTTCACATCACCAGGGACATAGGCGAGCCGTTTATGAATTTCCACTGCATCGTGCCAGGCATCTTTTCCGAATATCGTTGCTTTTCCTTCTGATGCTTTCAAAATTCCGAGCAAAATTCGAATGGTAGTGGATTTCCCAGCACCATTCGGTCCGATGAAACCATATATTTCCCCTTGATCCAATGCCAAATTCACTCCATCCAGCGCTTGAAAGTTCCCGAATTTCTTATGGAGATTCTTCACTTCTACTATCGACATTGCGCTCATCCTCTCTCAGGTTTATAAAAAAAGTTTTGAAATATTTCGCCTCTCATAGTTCATAATATAGAAAAACGATGTAGCATGCAATAGATTTGAACTATTTCATTTGTTATATTTCATAACTTTTATTAAACTAATGTAAGAGGTGAAAGCGATGAATGGCTTTGAAAGAAGAAAGCAAATAAAAATGAATAATATAATAGAAACGGCCTTATCATTGTTTTTGGAACATGGAATAAGTAAAATTTCCGTTGCTGGGATTGCTAAAGAAGCAGGCGTTTCTCAGGTGACGATTTATAATTACTTCGAGAGCAAAGATAATTTAATCCAAGAAGTGTTTCGATATTATATCCACCAAATATGGGAAGAATATGTGGTGCTTTTTAATCGTGACATTCCTTTTCCGGAAAAGGTTAAAACGATAATTTTTGATAAATCATTAGTTGCGAATCAAATTAATGAAGAGTTTTTCGATTATTTTATGAAAGATTATATGAAAAAGGATAGTTATATCATGAAGTTCTATACTGAAACGGCACTGCCTCGTTTTCTGGAACTGTTTGCGGAGGGGAAGGAACAAGGGTATATCGATAAGTCGATTTCCGATGAGGCAATTCTCTTATACATTCAAATGTTTGCTGATTATATGCGGCGGGAAGATGTAGGGCCATCACTCCTTCCGCTTACAGAGGATCTAACAAAAATATTCTTCTACGGTATATCTGGAAAAAGGACGGACTAGTAGCTTAGCTGTCATAAAGTGAAACTTCATTCAGTGGGGGTTTCCTTCCCCCTCACTGAATGTTAACAGAATTAGGGATTTACGGACTGTTTATCCCCACCTTCACATCTTGGTCTTCACTCATGTTTAAAGATGGGACCGTTAATACGTGATAAAAGTTCCTATTTCCGAGAAAGATAAATTGAAGCTCGATAATTATTTCACTATACTAAGATAAGTAAGTGAAAGGAGATAAGGAATATGGCAGATGTGAAAGTGGAATCCAAAGCCTTTGCGCTTTTAAAAGATAAAATACAATTGATTAAAAAGCAGGATCAGGCGATCTATTTGGTCGGTCCGATCCAGCTTCCAGTAAATTTATACGGAGAAACAGTTGTTTTTCAGTGGTACTCCTGGCTGAATCATGATGAGGTGACAGAGGATTATGAGAAAGTCATTGATCATCTCGCCTCAGCAAACCTTGCTGAATATCAGCAGTCGAGCGTTCTCGTGTACGGTGACTTTAAAGAAGCGGACGATGCGCTCATTCGTCTGCACTCGATTTGTCATACAGGAGATATTTTCGGAAGTAAACGCTGTGACTGTGGTTTCCAATTGAAAGAGTCCATGAAGCGGATCAAGGAGCATGGCGCGGGTGCGCTGTTCTACCTTGCGAACCATGAAGGTCGTGGAATTGGTTTATTCAGTAAAGCAATGGCTTACGTGCTTCAGGAAAATGGTTTTGATACAGTCGAAGCAAATGAAAGTTTAGGATTTGATAATGATCTCAGGAATTATGATGACGCGATTACAGTGCTGAAAAACCTACGCACGAAGCCAGTCACATTGATTACGAATAATCCCGAAAAGCTGGAAGCACTCCGGAACTCCGGCATGCATGTTGCTGGTAGAACTGCCTTATGGGGAGACGTATCAGAATATAACCAGAAATATTTAGAAACGAAAATTGAAAAATCCGGCCATATGAAAGCGGAGGGAACTTGTCCAAATGACTAATCACGAATTTTATATGGACCTTGCCCTTACGAATGCCCGGGCGATGAAAGGGCAGACTGATCCGAATCCACTTGTTGGGTCCGTCATTGTAAATGACAACCGGATTGTCGGAGTCGGCACCCATTTGAAAGCGGGAGAACCGCATGCAGAAATTCATGCATTAAGAATGGCAGGGGAGCTTGCACATGGAAGTACGATTTACGTCACGCTTGAACCCTGTTCCCACCACGGAAGAACAGGCCCTTGTGCTGAAGCAATCGTGCAAGCCGGGATTAAAAAAGCAGTTATCGCAACCCTTGACCCCAACCCGGTTGTTTCTGGAAGTGGTGTGAAAATCTTAAAGGACGCCGGAGTTGAAGTGATTACAGGAGTTAGGGAAAAAGAAGCGCGGCAGATGAATGAAGTTTTCAATAAATTTATTGTTGAAAAGAGACCATTTCTGACATTGAAAGCAGGAATTACGCTGGACGGTAAAGTCGCAACCCATACGTTTGACAGTAAATGGATCACTTCAGAAGAGGCGAGGGTTGATGTCCATCATCTACGTAATGAAAATATGGGAATCTTGGCAGGAATCAACACCGTATTAGAAGATAATCCTGCGCTTACTACGAGAATTCCGAATGGCAGAAACCCTGTTCGAATTGTTCTTGATTCAACGTTAAAAATTCCACTCGACTATCAGCTTGTGACAGATAACGAAGCAGAAACGTGGATTTTCACAAGTCGTGCACATGATGAAACGAAGAAAAAAGAATTAGAGCAGGCCGGTGTACGTGTTTTTGTTACAAACCGTGAAAATACTGTTGATCCGCATGAAGTTGTCGAACGGCTAGGCGAAGAAGGGATCTCCTCGGTCATGATTGAAGGTGGCGGAAATATTCATGCATCGTTTCTCGAGAATCAATTAATAGATAAGGTCGTTCTTTATATTGCTCCTAAGCTTGTTGGCGGGAAGGATGCCCCAACCTTTCTGGAAGGAACTGGAGTGAAGCTTATGAAAGATGCGGTTGAATTAAATGATGCAGCATTTATTCCAGTTGGAAAAGATTTGAAATATATTGGTTATCCAACCTATACAGATTGAGGGGAGGGATTTCGAGATGAAATTTGGTTTCGACATTGATGATACATTAATTAATTTGCGGGAACATGCTTTTCGTATTTATACAAAACGGCTTAAACAAGACTTATCCTTAGAAACTTTTAAAGGGATTAACCGGGTGGAAATCCACGAGCCGTTCGGACTAACGGACGCAGAAGGAAAAGAAATGTGGACTCATTCTTTAGAAGAAATTTATTATACTGATTGCCCTGCTTTTCCCGGAGCGAGAGAAACGTTATTAGATCTAGCCGAGGAAGGCCATGAAATCTATTATATAACGGCAAGGCCGAAAGAACACGGCATCCGGACGAGGGAATGGATGAAGGAAAAAGGATTCCCAAATACGGGCAATCGTTTTTTCTATGGGATGCAAGATGAGGAAAAAGTAAAAATCATCGAAGAGCTTGAGCTGGATTATTATGTAGATGATAAACCGGCTGTCCTCAATACGTTACTTCACACGCCAACCCAATTAATCGTTAAAGATCAATCCTATAACAAGGATTTGGAAATGGAACGACTTATCGATTGGGATGATTTTAAATCCATGATAAAAATGGGTACATGAATGAAATAGATTCATGTGCCCGTTTTTTTCGAATTTCTATATAAACAGAGTAATAATTCCTATATTTTATTGGAATCTACGGCTTCCTGTAGTAGGATAGTTACATAGATAAGTTTGGAGGAGAGCAAGCATGTTCAAGCAGCGAAAAAAAGAAAAGACGAGAGAACTCATTTTTAATAAAGACCCCCATCATGTTACCTTAGAAGCAAAATCGAATAGTGCACTGGATCATCAAGTCAAGATGATTGGGCTGACCGTCGAAGATTTACAAATTCTACATACACTGCAGCCATACGTGATGGAAAATATCGGACTAATTATCGATCGATTCTATTCAAATCTAGAAAAAGAGGCATCGTTAATTCATATTATTAACCATTATAGTTCTATCGAAAGGTTAAAGCAGACGCTAAGGCGTCATATTGTCGAGATGTTCACAGGTGAAATCGATGAAGATTATATTAAAAAGCGCTATATTGTTGCCCATGTTCATGTCAAAATTGGTTTAGAAGCGAAATGGTATTTGGCGGCATTCCAAGATATTTTAAATTCACTGATTAATATTATTGAAGAGCATGTGCCTGACCGGGAAGAATCATTTCTTGCCTTCCGGGCAGTCAGTAAAATTATTAATTTGGAAGAACAGCTCGTTCTTGAAGCATATGAAGAGGAGATAGATCGCATTAAGCAGACAATTGCTGCGGAGAAACAGAACATCCAAGTAAAAATTACCGGGACATCAGAAAGTTTAGCAGCGGTTTCCCTACAAACAAATGCAACAATGGAAGAATTAATTGCCCAATCGGATGGAATGGTTGCTTTGGCGAAACGTGGCTCTTCCTTATCCGAATCGGCAAAAAGTAAAGCAGAGTCGGGTAAGCAGGAATTGAACCGACTCACGGAAAAAATGAACAGTATCACTGCGTCGGTTGAAGGAATCCGTACAGACGCGGAAGAACTTGAGAAGATTATGCAGCAAATGCAAGAGATAATCAATCTTGTATCCGGTGTGGCTGAGCAGACGAATTTGCTATCCCTTAATGCAAGCATTGAGGCAGCAAGGGCAGGGGAATCAGGTCGCGGCTTTGCAGTTGTTGCAGAAGAGGTGCGTAAGTTGTCCGATCAGACGAAGGACGCCGTTGTGAATGTTGCCTCATTAATTAAAAATACAACGGAGCAAGTTAATTATTTGACGTCAACCTTAGATACGATTCGTCGAGACGTGCAGATCGGGAATAGTTATTCTAAGGATACGGAAATTCATTTTGAGGAAATCGTCCGAACGATGAATGATACCGATAAGCAAAATAATAAGATGGCAGATGAGATTCAATTATTTTGCGAGAGTATGAGTGTACTAGGAGAATCTTTTGAAGAAGTTGCTGCTTCAGCGGATTCATTAAATTCATTAACAACCAAATTAGATGGATGAAAAAGAAAGTCTGACATGGAAAATGCCAGACTTTTCTTTTGATTAAGTTATGCAAACTTTTCACTTTACAAGTTGAGTTTCTTCATATATATTCATAATTAAAGAAATTTACAGATTTTTACTAAGTGAAATGGGGGAGGGTGATGGAGGAAACGTACGAGAAAATTTTACGGGAGAAGCGGCGTTTTGTTATCATAGCAATTACTTTTGCTTTTGTTTTTTACTTTTTACTCCCTGTATCACTTATCTTTTTCCCTGATACGATGAATCAAACAAGCTTTATTCCCGGGGTGACGTGGGCTTGGGTTTACGCATTCCTGCAGATTATTATGATTTGGCTGCTTGGATGGTTGTATCATCTAAAGGCAAAAAAGATAGATGAACAGACCGAGCAAATGATACAAGAGGAGTGACGAAGTGAATCTCACCTACTTCTTATTTTTCATATGTATCGTTGTTTGTACACTTATCATTACATATTGGGCGGCAAAGCGAAGTGTAACAACGAACATATTTTATACGGCGGCTGGAAGTTTAACCGGTGTTCAAAATGGAATGGCGATTGCCGGAGATTTCATCAGTGCTGCTTCTTTCCTCGGTATTGTCGGTACGATAGCGTTCAGCGGGTATGACGGATTTCTATATTCAATCGGTTTTTTAGTTTCTTATTTGGTTGTACTTTTTTTAATCGCGGAACCGGTGCACAGACTCGGCAAATACTCGCTTGGTGATGTAATCTGCTCGAGGTTTCCCGGTAGTTCGATGCGCCTCATCATGGCGTTTGGGGCCTTTACGATTTCTATTCTATATATGGTCCCCCAGCTTGTTGCTTCAGGCTTCCTGTTGCGTTTATTGCTTGATATTGATTATTCTGTTTCTGTGCTTGTAATTGGAAGTTTGATGACGATTTACGTCATGTTCGGCGGGATGATTGCGACGTCTTGGGTGCAAATTGTCAAGACGATTGTCCTCATGTCAGGTACATTTTTATTATCGCTCATCGTCCTATCCAATTATAATTGGAATGTTCCCGCGATTATTACGGATGTGAAAGAACGCTCTCTACTCGGGGAGTACTTTTTTCATCCGGGGCATTTATTTGATAGTCCAATTGAGTTAATCTCGTTACAGCTCGCATTGATTCTCGGAACGGCGGGACTTCCGCATATATTAATCCGACTATTCACTGTGAAAAATACCTTTGAAGTGCGCCGTTCGCTGCTCAGTGCAACATGGATCATCGGGACGTTTTATTTAATGACGTTGATTCTTGGGCTTGGAACGATTGCATTATTAGGGTACGAGGCACTGGTGGCAACTGATCCTACCGGAAATTTGGCAGCTCCATTACTCGCCCAAGCGGTCGGTGGTGACTTTCTCTTGGCGTTTATTTCTGCAGTTGCATTTACGACAATAGTTGCAGTTGTCGCAGGGCTTGTCATTTCGGCAACGACTGCTTTTTCCCATGATATTTATCATATGATATGGAAGAAGGGAAAGTCGACGGAGAAAGAACAGCTTTATGCGGCACGCTGGACGGCTCTAGCAATTGGACTTCTCTCTACCGTTTTTGCATTGCGGCTTGAGACAATGAATGTGACCTTTCTTGTATCGATGACATTTATCGTTGCGGCATCTAGTATTTTCCCGGTACTGTTGTTTACGATTTATTGGAAAAGGTTTAATCGAACGGGAGTTGTTGCTGGAATGTTTTGTGGACTAATTGCATCGCTTCTCCTGCTCGTACTAGGGCCACATATTATGGATACGGAAAATGGGTTGATCGCCCGTGATGCGATTATTCCGTTATATAATCCGGGAATTATTGCGATACCGATTGGATTTTTAGGAGCTTTTCTAGGTGCATTCCTATCTGGAGGCCAGGCGGAAAAGGAAGCGTCCTATTACGCATTTTTCAAAAAAGCTCAAACTGGCAGCCGTTCCAGGAGTGACGCGTCATGAAGGATTTAACGATTATTCTTTTTGAACGGATTGGACTTCTCCTCGTTATTGCATTCGTATTAACGCGAACGCCAGGCTTTAAGCGGTTGCTTGATCGGAATTTTAATATTGGTATGTCGTTGGTGCATGCAATCGTATTTGGTGTTTTTGCGATTGCGAGTACGATTACAGGAATTGTCATCGTTCAAGATGAGGTGCTGCATGTTGATTTTATTATATTCCCTGTGGAAAAAGATCAGCTGATTGTTAGTACAAGCCTCGTTGCCGTGGTTATTGCGGGCTTATTAGGCGGTCCAGTAGTAGGGCTTGGTGCAGGTCTGATTGCCGGCATTCACTTGATGTTCCTTGGCGGAGTGGGGTGGCTAGCAAATGGTTTTGTGAACCCGCTTACAGGATTATTGGCAGGATTAACGGCTAGATTCTTCTCCAATGAGCGGGTTATTTCGCCGTTAAAAGCATTGTTTATTGGAGTTTTTCCGCCAGTATTACAAATGCAGCTGCTACTCATTTTTTACACCGATGCATATGATATTGTACAGGTTGTAGACTGGATTGGTCTGCCGCTTGTCCTATCAAACAGTATAGCGATTGCAATCTTTACTGCGATGATTGGCATTGTCCTTAAGGAACAGGAAAATGAGGCGGCGCTTGCGACAAAGCAGGCATTAACGATAGCGGAAGAAGCAATACCATTTTTAAAACAGGATGGAAGTAAAGCTATGGCTGACGGGATTGCCGATTTACTTTACGACCGCTTGGAGCTTGCGGCGGTTTCTGTTACAAATCATCAGGAAGTGCTGGCCCATAAAGGAATTGGCAACCATCACCAAGCGGGGAATCCAATCCGTTCGAAGCTTGGAAAAGAGGCAATCGCAACGAATGCGATGAAAATAATATATAGTAAAGCTGACTTAGAGTGTATAGAGCCAGATTGTCCGTTGCATGCAGCCATCATGATTCCTATTTCTCGGGGCCATGACTACACGGGTTTAATCATCTTTTATTTTCGGAAACCGCAACATATTACCCCGGTAGAGATTACGATGGCAGAAGGACTTGGTCAATTCATATCCAATCAATTGACGATGCTGCATGCTGAGAAGTTGAACATGCATATGCGGCATACGGAGCTCAGGAATCTACAGGCGCAGATTAATCCGCACTTTCTATTCAATACGTTACAGCTTATTGCGACCCTTTACCGGGAAGATGCAGAGAAGGCCAGGTATCTCACGCTTAAACTTGCAGGTTTTATGCGTTTTAATTTGCGGCTCGTATCCAGGTCACTTGTTGACCTGGAGAAGGAATGTGAGCATGTCGAGGCATATACAGCGATTATCCAAGCAAGATTCGCGGATCGGTTGACAATTCATTTCGAGCGGCCGGAAGACCTTTCGGGTGTTTATATACCGCCTTCAACAATTCAACCACTTGTGGAAAATTGTGTAAATCATGGTTTACATCATAAATCGAAGGGTGGAAGAATTGATATTGTCATTACAGTTGAAGCGGATGCTGTGTTCATTCTCGTCCGCGATAACGGCTATGGCTTCCCGGAACATATACTAAGAGACGCTGGATATAAACCACTCAGCGAAGAGAAAAGTGGTGGGATTGGTATTTACAATGTAAATCAGCGGTTGATTGGCCTGCTTGGCGAGTCAGCGAAATTAACGATTCAAAATTTGCCGCTTGAAGGGAGTGAAGTGTATTTCCAAATACCTCGCATGAATCAAATGGAAAGGAAGGCGATCCCATGATCATACGGGCGATGATTGCGGAAGATGAGGCGATGGCAAGAAAAGAATTGATGTATCTGTTGCAGCATGAAGAAGATATTATTCTTTCTCCTCATGCAGAAACTGGGGAAGAGCTGATCGAACAGTATCGTCTCCATCATCCGGATGTTATTTTTCTTGATGTTGAAATGCCCGGCATGTCTGGAGTCGAAGCAGCGAAATATATAACGAAAGAGGGAGAGCAGCAGCCTTTATTCGTATTTACGACCGCCTATGATGACTATGCGATGGATGCATTTGATGTTGAAGCGATTGATTATTTATTGAAGCCTTACGAGGAAACTCATTTCAAACGGGCACTGAAAAGACTGCGGAAAGCATTGCAGTCGAAGGGAAAAGATAGATCTGTGTCTGAGCCACAGGCTATGACAGATAAACTGCTTATTGATGATGGAGAGCGGATGGTTGTGCTTTCGCCTGAATCGATTTATTATGCTGTACCACATAAGAAACAAATTGAAATCCATACAAAAGATAAGGTGATTAAGAGTAAGTTGACATTAAGGGAACTGGAGAACAAGTTGAATGATGAATCATTTTTCCGGACGCACCGGAGTTATCTTGTCAATTTGAATCATATTTTAGAAATTACACCATGGTTTAATGGAACGAGTAATGTCACATTAAAAGATAAGGAACAGACCAAAATACCGGTTAGTCGGACAGCGAGTAAAATATTGATTAAAAAATTCAAAATATAACTATTTGTCAGTGTATCCGAACCGTTCACTCCAAAATACTTACCGTTTACGAAAAACTTACAACAAAAGTTATGAAACTCTCTATACTCTTAGTAAGCGTTTTCAAAATAAGGGTAGAGAGGATGTTTTGATGAATACACAACCGGTTTCTGTTGAAAGAAAGCAAGAAGAGCCAATCAATTTTGTTAAAGTGGAGGAAAGTCGGCAGTTTAAAAACTTTATGCATGCAAAAAAGAAATTTATTGTTCCGCTGACGATCTTCTTTCTTGTTTTTTACTTTACGCTTCCGATACTTACGTCATATACAACATTCCTGAATGCACCATTCTTCGGTGATATATCCTGGGTATGGGTATTTGCAATTTCGCAATTTATAATGACTTGGGTGCTGAGCATGATTTATGTAAAAAAAGCAAATCGCTTTGATGAAATGGCGGAAGAAATAGTGAAGGAGCAGTTGGATAAAGGGGGTAATCGCTGATGGATGCCACCGTTATTATCCTATTTCTCGCTATCGTCATTTTAACACTTGTCATTACGTACTATGCAGCTAAACGTACGAAAAGCACCGGAGATTTCTATACGGCTGGAGGTGGATTGACTGGATGGCAGAATGGATTGGCAATCGCAGGTGATTATCTCTCTGCCGCCTCTTTCCTAGGGATAGCCGGGATGATTGCTCTCAATGGATTTGATGGTTTTTTCTATAGTATTGGTTTCCTTATTGCTTATTTAGTCGTTCTATTTCTTGTTGCAGAGCCGCTGCGAAATCTTGGTAAATATACGATTGCCGATATGATTAATGCCCGGTTCGATGCGAAGAAAATCAGAGGGGCGGCAGCACTTAGTACGATAACGATTGTCCTGTTTTATATGATTGCCCAGCTTGTCGGTGCAGGTGCATTGATTCAGCTGCTGTTCGGGATCGATTACTGGATTGCCGTGCTAATCGTCGGTGTCATGATGACGATTTACGTTCTGTTCGGTGGGATGATTGCAACGAGCTGGGTTCAGATTACGAAAGCTGTCCTTTTGATGGCGGGAATGTTTATTATTTCTTTATTAGTGTTATTCCATTTCAACTACAATATTTCGTCTATGTTCACAGCTGTAAAGACAGCGACATCTCATGGGGCAGATTATTTAAAACCAGGAGTGCTTTATACAGATCCATTAAGCACAATATCATTAATGATTGCACTTGTTTTTGGAACTGCAGGTTTACCACATATTTTAATGCGATTTTTCACGGTGAAAGATGCTAAAACAGCGAGAAGCTCTGTAATTACGGCAACTTGGACGATTGGTCTTTTTTATATTTTAACTTTATTCCTAGGCTTTGGAGCGGCTGCATTTGTCGGCCAAGATGCAATTCTTGCAGCGAATCCAGGTGGGAATATGGCAGCACCCCTTCTTGCCCAAGCAATTGGCGGAAATATTTTATTTGCATTTATTAGTGCAGTAGCCTTTGCAACCATCTTAGCAGTTGTTGCAGGTCTCGTATTATCTGGAGCATCTGCCTTTGCCCATGATATTTACGGCCAGATTATTAAAAAAGGAAAAGTGACGGATCGTGAGCAAATGCTCGCCGCCCGCTACGCATCGTTAGCCGTATCCGTCCTATCTATAATTCTTGCATTAGGCGCCCAATATTTAAATGTCGCATTCCTTGTTTCTTTAGCATTCTGTATTGCAGCAAGTGCTAACTTGCCGGTTATTTTATACACGGTATATTGGAAACGTTTTAATACGGCGGGTGCCATATCGGCTTTATTGACCGGTTTACTTTCTGCACTCATCCTTGTTTCAATGAGCCCGAGCGTATTTTCACCTGTGGAAGGTGCGGCATTGTTTGTTGGGGAACCGATATTCCCTATCGATAATCCGGCAATCATCAGTGTTCCACTAGGTTTTCTTGCCGGTTTTCTAGGTACTTTGCTATCAAAAGAATACAATTCGGCCCGTTATGCGGAAGTGAAAGTTAAAGCGAATACGGGATACCGGGATGCGAATTAGATAAAGGGGCAGTATTTTTAACTATTCATAAGCTATTACGATAGAGATAAATAAGGAGGAAGATTGATGAGTCAAAAGGTGATGGATCAAACAAAAATGACAGCTTATCCGCAACAACCACATGGTGGTGAGCTAGTAAATCAAGTACTGACAGGGGAAGCGCTAGCAGATGCGGTTGAAAGGGCCAAACATTTACCGATGATTGTCGTTGATTTGGAAGCAGTTATCACATTAGAGATGATTGCAACCGGGGTACTCTCACCAAACAAAGGGTTTATGGGTGAAGAGGATTATAAATCTGTACTTACTGAAGGTAGATTAAGTAATGGGGTTGTCTGGCCGGTTCCGCTAAGTTTCGCTCCAATTGGAGATAAAAATAAAGAAATTATCAAATCATTGAATATTGGCGATGAAATAGCATTAGCAGACCACACAAAAGAAGCAGTAGCAATACTTAAAATTGAGGACATCTTTGAATATGACCGTGAATTTCGGGCGTTGCATTTATTTGATACGACGGACAGAAGCCACCCAGGTGTAGATGCGATTTACCGGAGAATGGGGGATACGGCGCTTGGAGGTCCGATTCAATTACTGCGCCGGGTACATTGGGGTCCGTTTGAAGGAATTCGCATGGAGCCAAAAGATACATGGAAACTATTTTATGAGGAGAAGAAGTTTAATACTGTCGGAGGATTTATTACAGGGGCGAACCCTTTACACCGGGGACATGAATACATCCACCGGAACGCACTCGAGGAGCTTGACGGTTTATTTGTCCAGCCGCTTGTCGAAATGGCAAAACGCGAATATACCCGTCACGAATTCCGGATGCTTGCATATCGCAGTGTTTTAGAAACGTATTATCCGAAAGAAAGAACAATTCTTGCACCACTTCGAGTAACTTATATTTTTGCAGGTCCCCGCGAGGCGGTTCTTCATGCGTTAATTATGAAAAATTATGGCTGTACACATGCATTAATTGGCAGGGACCATGCTGGGATTGGCGATTTTTATGATAAGTATGCAGCCCATACAATTTTTGACACATTTAAACCAGAGGAATTAGGGATTGATGTGCGGCTCTTTCAAGAAGTGTTCTATTGCACGCGCTGTGACAGTGCTGCAACTGAGTATACTTGCCCGCATGAAGGGAAATATCGGATTAACATTTCCGGGACAGGAATTCGTGAACTACTGCGGTATGGGGTGTTACCACCGAAGGAAATCGTCCGACCGGAATCGGCACGTATTGCGATGCAGGGGATTCAGCCAAAAGGAATGGATGAGAACCAAATGGCAATCAATCCGGTTGGGAAGACGATTAAGAGTATTTTCCCATTTTATTTAAAACATGAGCGGCTTGGCGGTGCTAAGCGTGCTGAGGAATTGGAACCGGAACAGCTGACGATTGCTGATTTAGTGGGAGTCATCCGGGATGTACGGGAGAACGCGGACCGAGTATATCGGGATATCTATGATGAGTTCACTTATGTAACGGATATGAATCGCTCCGCCCAAGACGATTGGGTGACGGAGGCAAGGGAAACAATCCATCGCCATCAGGAAATGGTTGTGCAGAACTTGGAAGAGAAAGTGGATCAAGCACCGGATACCACAACAGATGAGTTTATGTATCAAGATAAACAGGAAGCGGAAAAAGAACTGGAGGTTGCTCGAAGGATTTTCGACGATCTGTCAACTCCAATAGAGAAGGAACAGCTGGATTATCGCACTTGGAATTCACTGTCATATGCGCGCTATCGGGGAAATGATGAATAAGGTTATTTGGTACTGCCCATAAGAATGTTCTTATGGGCAGATTTTTAATTTTTTTACAGCATGTATCGAAAAATTGTATGGCACATTATCTATAGGCGTTCATATAGTATAGCGACTTTGTAGAGGAGGTTATGAAATGATTTACGAATCATATATTAAGAATAGTTTGCAAGAACAAGGACTGCCGGTAATTGAATTCGATATTCCATTTATTCAAGATATTTTAATGACTGTAAAACAAGCCGAATATTTTCTTGTAGAAGCTCCTTATTTAAATATGGAAGTACCAATCCAGGTTGTCGATAAGGAGTTGTTAACATGAATGATCTGTACTATATGTCGGCAAAAGATCTTGGAATGTTACTTAAGGAAAGAAAACTTTCTCCGGTTGAATTGACTAAAATCATGTTGGACCGTATCGACCAGCTTGATGACACCCTTCGAACTTATATAACCCCTCTACATGAAACGGCGTTAAAACAAGCAAGAGAAGCGGAGAACAAGATTATGAAAGGCGAGTATCTTGGACCACTGCATGGGATTCCAGTGGGAATAAAAGATAATCAATATACGATGGGAATACGCACAACAGATGGTTCAAAGCTGTTTGCGAATTTTTATCCGAGTGAGACTGCTACAGTCGTGAGTAAGTTAGTTCTGGCAGGAATCGTTATGCTTGGAAAACAAAATTTGCACGAACTTGCTGCGGGTTCTACTGGAACGAATCCATATTTCGGTACGACCCGTAATCCTTGGAATATCGAATATATGCCGGGAGGTTCTAGTGGAGGAGGAGCCGCTTCTTTAGCAGCCGGGCTTGCGACCCTCGCCACTGGAAGTGATACATTTGGATCTATTCGCGTACCTGCAGCTATGTGTGGTGTCTATGGTTTAAAGCCTACTCACGGACTTGTTAGTGCACACCGGGTTTTTCCAACTGCCTGGTCGCTCGATACAATTGGACCGATTGCTCGTTCAGTAGGTGATTTGGCACTGATGCTCCAAGTAATGGCGGGGTATGATCCACATGATCCAGCGAGTTTACGCGTCCCTGTTCCAAATTATAGTGAAGATCTGAATAAAAATATAAAGGGATTAACAATTGGGGTTCCAACACATTATATGGAAAATTTGGATGAGGATGTTGATAAATTATTCCATCAAGCGGTAAGTACGCTTAAAAGCTTAGGTGTAGAAATTAAAGAAGTAGTAATCCCAGAACTGGAGATGGCAACTTTTGCGGGGTATGCCACTGTCAGTGGAGAAGCAGCAGCCTTTCACCATCAGTGGCTGAAGACACATGCAGAGGATTATTCACCGGATATTCGGTCATTCTTCTTAGCCGGTTCATTAATAGAGGCAAGACAATATATTCAAGCACAGCAAGCAAGAAGAAGCATCGTGCAAGCATTTGAAAGAGCATTCGGTGAAGTTGATATGCTTCTTGGTCCAACGATTCCAATTATGACTCCGAAATTCAAGGAAAATTGGGTCGAACAGAATCTAGATGTGGTAAAACGTATCATGCCTTATACGGTTCCAATCAATTTAACGGGCGTTCCCGCTTTGGCTGTACCAATTGGGCTGGATAGATATGGCCTTCCGGTGGGTATGCAATTTATTGGTTCGCATCTTACGGAGAAACAATTATTGCAGATAGGGCATAACTGGGAGCAAGTAAATCCATTGCAAATTAAAATTACAGATGACTAATATTTTAATTTAGACGATATCATAATCGTGGAGAATACCTTTGCGGTTAAGGGTTTTCCCCAATATAAGAGAGGGATGAATCATGGATAACAATAACTGTAATTTCGGTTGTAGTGATCAGAGAGATCACAATAAAGCTAACAACCATGATCGTGAAATTTCAGATCAAAACGAATTTGTAGATGAGAATGACCTCGGGCATCAAAATGAAAGACGTCATAACAGAGATGACGATAATCATAGATAGTAAGGAATTGCAGAAATCTGGAAAACAGCGCAACTCTAGGTTATCCAGGTTTTTAAATTTCCTTTATAACGGGGAAAAAAGTGCTTTTTCAGATCTTAAACGACTGGTCTCTTCCTAAAGATAGGAAAATAACTCACTTCTTTCCATTATAAAAAACGGCGAGCATACATATGCTCCCCGTTTTACTCTATCATTTACCAGCTTGCTTTTTTCAAGCCGGGTACTTGACCTTTATATGCATATTCACGAAGGCAGATTCGACACATATCAAATTTCCTTATAACACTGTGTGGTCTGCCGCAATGCTTACACCTGCTATATTCGCGAACTGCAAACTTTTGAGGCTTTTGTTGTTTGACGACTAAAGCTTTTTTTGCCATGCGGCATTCTCCTTCTATATTTGAAATAGAGAATCATTATACCATATTTTATTACTCAATATGGAATCCAATTTGTGGTAAAGCCATCATCCAGCTATGAAAGAATAAAACAATTATAGTAGTAACTTACTTATTAAGGAATGTTTTACGACATGGAAAAGCGGTAATCAAAAAGTAGACTTTCAAACAGAGTTTGCAGAGTTCTATACCGATAAAGTGAAACTTCATTTAGTGGGGGTTTCCTTACCTTTTTGGTTTTCCCTCTTGTTTAGAGGCGGGGGTATTACAGAGCGTTAATACGTGATAAAATTCGTGAAAAAACAGAAGAGATTAACCTATTAACCTTCCATTTTTTGAAAAAAGGTATTGAAATAAGTGAGTTAACAATGGTATAATATTCTAATGGAAAATGATCAGCTATAAAATGTCACCTGGAGAGATTTCAGTAACTAACACCGAAGCAGATGGCTGTCACGGGAGTTCGTTTATTTATTTTACGGATTTTCGGACGGTCTTTTTTACTGGTTGGGAATTGTGTTATTATGTTGGAATTTGAAAAATTTAATAGTGAAGGAGAAACGATTTCAATTGAATATAGAAAAAAATAAGTATCAAGAACAGTCGTTATTTAGTATTACGTGGCCGCTTTTTATTGAAATCTCTCTTCATATGAGCGTGGGCATTCTTGCAACATTAATATTAAGTAGTTACTCTGACCAGGCGGTAGCTGGTGTCGGTGTAGCGAACCAGATTATGAATATCTTTATTATCCTTTTTAACGTGACAGCAGTCGGAGCGACAATCTTGATTGGTCAAAACCTTGGAGCAAACCAGCTTAAAACGGCGAGGGACTACGCAAGATCTGCTTTCGGGCTGAATTTCTGGATCGGTATCGTGATGACGATTATTGTAATTGCATTTGGCGGTATATTCTTAAATTTCTACGGATTAAGTGGAGAGGTATATGATTACGCGTATTCTTTCCTCGCAATCACGGGGCTTTCCCTCTGTATTGAAGCTGTAGCTTTAGCGCTTAGTGCTGTATTAAGAAGTCACGGATATACGAGAGAGACAATGTTTGTCACGGTTATCATGAATATAATTAGTATTACCGGATACTTTATTGCGGTTCACGGATTGTTCGGTCTTCCGGTGACAGGAGTTGTCGGAGTTTCCGTTACAATCATAGTGGCTCGTATCTTCCTCGTTCTTGCTTTGTTAGGATTTGTATATAAACGGCTGGCGATTAAATTCAGTCTGCAAGATATTTTTAAAATAGATAAGAAAAACATCAAAAATCTGATGGGAATTGGGATACCATCTGCTGCAGAACAACTATCCTATCAGTTCTCGCAAGTAGTTATTACAAGTTTTGTCGCAATCATAGGGGACGCGGCACTTGCTGCGCGGGTTTATATTTTAAATATATCGATGTTTTGTTTTATGTTTACGATGGCAATATCTCAAGGTACACAGCTTCTCATTGCCCGCTATGTCGGAGCGGGGATGTATGAGCGCACATTGAAACGGGGCCTGAAAACGTTGCGGATAGCAGTTTCTGTGTCACTTGTCATTTCGCTTATCATCGCGCTAACCGGCAAAGGACTCCTTGGTATATTCACGAGTGACCCGGCGATTATTGCCGTTGCGATTCCGGTCCTCTGGGCGATTGTGTTCATCGAGCCTGGCCGGGCGGTGAATATGGTCTTGATGGGCTCATTAAAATCAGTAGGGGACGTTCGTTTCCCTGTTGTAATTGGCGTCATCTCCATGTGGGGGCTTGCCGTTGTCCTAAGTTACGTATTCGGTATTCATTTCGGACTTGGCTTACTTGGCGTATGGCTTGCGCAAGGTGCGGACGAATGGTTCCGTGGTATTTTTGCCTACCGTCGCTGGAAATCCCAACCATGGTTAAGGAAAAAGTTGGTTAAAACAAAAGCAGAGACAATATAAAAAAGAGGGGAGCATCCCTCTTTTTATATTTTAATCGGTGCTCTTTTTGTCAATGTCCGGATAAGGATTAATGGAATGAACATGATGACTACAAGAAGAATATAGGCAACCCGGCTTGGTACTGCATCAAAGAAGGCATAGGTTTCAAATAACGGCAAGTCCATTGCGATACGCTGCATGGAGTCTTTTGCAGCAATTAGGACGATGCTGATGGCGATAAATAAAATCCCACCAATCACCCCAAGCCGATAAAATGCTGCCCCAATCAACCAACCGATTAAATAAAAGGCAAAGATATTTAAACTAAATACAGCAAGGGACAGCAATACATTCGCCTCCATATCAACATAAGGCGTAATTAAAATGCTTTGTAACAGATCGCCAATGAAATTGCCATCTGCAGCAGATTCGATATTGAAAGTCGGTTCTTTAAAATTAGCCAATATCAGTTTCTCGAAAATAGTGAGTACATAAGCAAAAACCGGAATCAATATGGAAAGGCAGATACTTGCGATTGCATTCCCATAAAAATAACTTTTCCGGGTGACTCCCATCTCGACAAAGTAGGGCATAAACGAAATGGTGATGATTCCGATAACAAGCATATATACATTACTAGCAACGAAGGCATGATTGTAAAAGGTATCTATCCCGTCTGCACTGAATATCAGCCTAGCAATATTTACAAGTAGCAGAATCCCCATATACCAAAGTGTCCAAGTAAGCTGTGCTTGTAACATGATGAAGGCTGCTTGATGGATTTGTACCGGTTTATTCATTATCTTCATCCTCCTTTGTCAGCTGTATAAACAAGTCTTGCAGAGCGATATTGCGAACTTGCAGACCTCTTTCTCTCGCTTGTTGCCGCTCCATATCATTAAATTCTCCGTATAAAGTCACCGAATGGGTATCTCCCAATTGTTCATGATGAACAATTTCCTTATTTTTGCTAAAGGCATCTATTGCTTCTTTGCTGCCGATTAGATTAACCCCGCGAGAGAGCAAATCTTCATACGCTTCATGAAGAAGGAGTCTACCTTCTTTTAAAATAAGCACTTCATCAAACAGATAATCCATTTCAGAAACAAGATGTGTGGAGAGAATCATAATCCGTGGATGACGTTCCTGTTCCTTTAGCAACTCTTTATAAAATAAGTCTCGTGCCGGTGCATCCATTCCCAGATAAACTTCATCAAAGATTGTAATCGGTGTTCTGCTAGCAAGGCCAACAATCGCATTGAAAGCTGACTGTTTCCCGGTGGACAATTTGGATAAAGTTTTCTTTAAATCCACTTTAAATTTCTTTACTAATTCAAGTGCATATTCATAATCGAAATAGGGACGATAAATTTGTAAACCTTTCAACAATGTCTTTACATAATCCGTCTCTCCGCTATTATCTTTATTGTACAGGAAAGCAACCTGCTGCATGATTTCCGCATTTTCAAATGGTGCTTCTCCGTTAATGAGCATTTTGCCGGAGGATGGTTCCCGAAACGAGCCGATGATGGAAAGAAGTGATGTTTTTCCAGCACCATTTCTACCTAGGAGCCCATATATCTTTGGTGCGTTCAACTCAAAATTAATATCTTGTAACACTTCATCTCGACCATAAGAGAAATGAAGGTTTGTTGCCGTTATATTCATTATTTCTCACATCCTTTAACCTGTTTAATAAACTTTAGAATTTCTTCCTCTGTAATTTCCAGCTTCTCGGCCTCTTGTACGAGGGTGACTATATAATCCTCGACGAACATTTGCCGCCTTTTTTCAAGCAACTGTTTTCTTGCTCCTTCTGCAACGAACATACCAATCCCTCTTTTCTTAAAAAGAATTCCGTCTTCCACAAGTTGATTGATTCCTTTCGATACCGTCGCATGGTTAATTTTATAAAAATTCACAAGTTGATTCGTGGAAGGGGCCTGATCTCCCGCTTGTAATTGTCGATTGATAATTTGGTCTTCGATTTGTTCACGCACCTGAAGATAAATTGGTTTATCATCCTGTAACAGATGTCTCAATGCCAGCCCTCCTTTTATTGCTTCGCTGTTATGGTTATATACTCATGTGTATAACCATAACAGCGATTAATTATTATGTCAATAAACTATTTGAAATAAAGAACATTGGCAGACACACCCTTACAGTAAGCTTCGCGATTCGTTTCACGGGGCGCCTGGGACTGCGATTACTCGTTCCACGAAAAGATCTGCTCGTTGCTTGTCGTGATGTAAGCTTATTCAGTGAAGAAAACTCCTCGCAAAGTGACAAGAGGATTGGGCATGGAAGCTAACTCAAGAACTACTTTATATTGGGCTTTGCTTGGGGTGGCTAGCGGGATTCCCAAGCTATCCACAGCATTTTTTTCCTATGCAACAAAAAAATCCTTCCTACACTTAAGTAGAAAGGATTTTCATCTCTTTAATTTTTATTTTTTATTTACAGAAGCGTCATAAATTGTTTCCACTGCATCGTCTAAAGTTTGGTTAAAGCTTTCATCACTTTGATTGACATTGAGGTTCTGCGTGAGAGCTCTTGAGAAGCTTGCGATGATACCCTCATTCTCTTTCAGTTTCTCATTCGCCTCAACGAGTGGGTAACCTCCAGATAAAGCGACAATACGGATGACTCGTGGATGGTCAACAACTTCTTTATAGAGATTAGCTACAGTCGGGATTGAGAGTTTCAGCATAACGTCTTGTCCATCAGCTAACTCATTTAGTTGCTTCAATAATTCTTCTTTCAAAATCTCCTCTGATTGTGATTTGTCTTCACTGAAAATATCTACTTCAGGCTCAATAATTGGAACTAATCCAGCAGCAAGAATGTCTTTACCGATATCGAATTGCTGTTTAACGATTTTTTGGATACCTTGCGCGTTTGCTTGCTTAATGACAGAGCGCATCTTCGTACCGAAAATATTCCGCTCATTTGCTCGTTGCAGTAATTCATCCAGGTCTGTAATAGGCTTCATGAGCTGGACTCCTTCTGCTTCATCTGCAAGACCTTTGTCCACTTTTAGAAAGGGAACGATTCCCTTCTCTTCTGCTAAATAGTCAGCGGTATACTTCCCTTCAATGTGACGGTCCATCGTCTGTTCAAATAATATGGCGCCAAGGATACGTTCAGAGTTAAAGGCTGGTGAAGTTATAATCCGGGTGCGCATGTCGTGAACAAGATCGAACATCTGCTCTTCATTATCGTACGCGTCTTCTGCTATGCCATAATTTTTCAAGGCCTTCGGTGTACTTCCGCCACTTTGATCAAGTGCTGCAATAAAACCTTTTCCATTTCGAATTCTTTCTAAATGTTTTTCCTGCATGCATTCCACTCCTCTTTCCTTTGTATTAAGCGCTAGAATATTCAGCTATTATCTATTGTATCATTAATTATTGAAAACTTTTACTCGTTTGCAAAGTTTTCTTTTTCAATTTGCAACCTGCCATTCTCAAAGGAAGGAGACCTATGCCAGCTCACTTTAGGGAAAATGAATGTCCAAGGCATGCTCGTCTTCCGCTGAATATTCACCTGCGGAAAGGTAAAATCATGTTCGGCGATTAATTCATCAGCTTCCAGGTACGAAGCATAAACATTTCTAAGGGGAAAATCCTCATTCGAAAAGTTGTGGATGAGTACAATAACAAGTAAATCTTCATTATGATTAATTGCTTGCCTAATCGGTATAATTTCCACATTTTCTTTATTTTCATTCGTTGTCTTTCGGAATAGAGACGTAATATTATCCCTATCAATCGGAGCAATCGTCTTATCCCAAGCTGCTTCAAATATAAGTTGTTGCATGTAAACATCTCCTCCTATACTTAACCTAACAAAAAAAGGAGTGGAGAGGAACTAATAAGTATGCATTGTCAATGAAAATTAAAGCTAGTGCGATAAAGGAAGGAGAGATGGTTGGGCTAGATTGGAAGAGATTCTGTTAGCGGGCACATCAAATAAGGTATGCTGAAATGGAAGCAATAGAGTAGCTTGTGAATATAGAAAATTAATTATATCATGCGTTGGAGAACGGTGAAAATAGCGTTCTCCTTCATTTTATCTAATTATTCCAGGGCTATTTGAAGGAATGACTAATCCGTTTACACCTAAAACAAGATGGGATTGGGAGATTGATCCGATAGGTTTCCGATACTTATTAAATGAGATTTATGACCGTTATCAGATTCCATTGATGATTACAGAGAACGGTATCGGAACGTTGGATGAACTGACAGAGGATAAACAAGTCCATGATCGGGAAAGAATTGATTTCCTTAGTTTCCGTGAATTATCCAAAAATACACAGAAGTTACGAACGTATGTTTGTGTTAATCTTCTGAAATGTGTATAATAATACTTAAGGAGGTGATAATGAATTGGCAAGAAGCCCTTTGTCCATAAAGATTGAGGAAGGGTTACAAAAGGCTATCAAGAAATTTCATGTTGAAAAAGAAGAGAAAACAAATGTGGTAGTGAAAGCGTTTAATGAACACAGAGGTGAAGAATTTAGCGCAAAAAAATCAAGAATGTTATACAAAAAGAGTAGTAATAGAGGAATCCGCTTTCCCATCAAAAGTAAACGGATTCCTCAACACACACCCTCTTGAGAGGTTGCAAATCTATTATAAAAGGGATGTCTCCTTATCGGCAAGGAAATATAAGCGAGATACAAAATATTCATATGACCAATAATGGTTATACAATAGGGGGAGTTTAAATGAAGGCTGATCTATCTACAGTAGAAAATCCAATGGTTTATAATAAAAACTTGGAGAAAAGTTTAGCGAGTTTTTCATTTACTCAAGAAATCCACGAGAATCGTGATACCTATGAATCCGACAATATACTGGACGAGCCTATGACCGGTAACAATATTATTCGGAAGGCTTTTATTAATATTGTCTTTGTTGAACGAGTCCATCAAGTGGCCTATAAGAAGGTTATGGCTGATTCGGAATACCGTACTGCCGAAGAAGTTTGAAGACCAAGGTGATTTGGAAGTGAAATTTGAAGGGGATATCCATGTTGAAAACAACGTTGTTTCTGTCAAAGGAACAACAAATCTTTTACCAGAATCACAACTTATCCTTTTGGTTGATTCAGAGGATGGTGTACTAATTGGAACGAGTGATCGAGCTCGAGTTAATGAAAGTGGAGCCTTTGAATTAGAATCTACTTTGCCAGATAACGTAGAAGGAATACTACATATTGAAGTAAAATTTGAGCCTGTAAATCAGGATGTGGAGGAAATAAAAAATCATTATTTAAACGAGCTTAGTGGGAGCTTTGTACGAAACTATGTAGAATTAGATGAGACCTATCAAAAGGCATCTTTCCAACAAACAGTCACTCTAGATGAGGGTGAAGAACAGACATTTGCGATTACGGAACCAAGCTGGGAAATACCGGATGATTATGGAGAAGCAACGGTATGGATCGAGCCAGAAATAGAGAAGCAAGGAGATTATGTTGCCGTAAAAATAAATAGCAATATTATAGATGGAACGTTTATTCAAGCAAGAGCTTCCATTCCCGATTATATTACATGGGGAATACAGGGCTCCGGCTATATAAATCCCGATGGCTCGGCAGTCCTATATTTTGAAGACCCAGAAAAAGACAGTAGAATTAAAAATCTAACTGAATATGATATTATTATTACAATGGAGCCATCCAATAGTAATAATGGTCCGCATGTTACAGAGATATATGGGGAGAATGGACAGAATCTGGCAGGCGATTTTGTTGATACTGAAGATGGTTCGAAAGTGATTAGGCAAACCATAACAGTTACGGTGGAAGAGTAGAATATATATAAGGCAATCAACACTATCATACGGGGAGTGTAGACATCCCCCCGTATGATAGTGTTTTTTTGCTTACTGATAGGGCAGAGACGAGAATAAGGTTTGGTCCTAATGATTTTGACCTAGTGAGGGATTTTCCTATTAGTATTACTAGTAATTTCACCATTTAAGTTAATTCTCCATCTCGTGATTTAGCACTTTACTACCGATTCTATGATAAGTATAGCAGCACATTATTAAGCCAATGTAATATTTCCGTAAATATTTTTTTGATGTTTTCACAAAATGTAATAATTATGAGTTATAATAGAATAGATCTTATGTTTAGGAGGATTTAAGAATGACAACCATTAAAAAGGCCGGAAATAAGTTTTATGTAGGCGAAGATGTGAAAACACCGCTTGCTGAGATAACATATGTGGAATCTAATAGATCATTAGTAGTCATCGATCATACTTATGTCTCTGATGAGTTAAGAGGTCAGGGGATTGCTGGGGAATTATTGGAACAAGTCGTTTTATACGCTCGTGAGCATAATAAAAAAATTAAACCCCTTTGTGTATTTGCCAAGAAACGAATGGAAGATACAGTAGAATACCATGATGTTCTTGCTCAATAGTATATAGGACATCGTAATAATATAAAAGAGGCGAGCGCTGACGCTTGCCTTTTGTGTGTGTTTAAATGGAAATATCCGTGTTTGTGAGATAAACTTAATAGAGGAAGAGTAATGAACGGAGGTTGAATCATGAATAAGCTGTTAGTTACGCAGTTAGGTATGATAGCGGTCGTTTGGCTTGGAATGTTTTTCTTCTATAATGAGATGACAAGTACAAGTAAAAACATTTTTTATGTTGTAACGTCATGGTTGTTGTTTTTAATTGTAATGGTCGTCAAAAACCTGTTGAAAGTAAGAAAAGAAAAAACCGAATAGGAAGGATTTTTTATGCTAACTGCTGAACAATTATATAAGTTGTATGGAGATAAAGTGCTTTTTGATTCGATCCATTTTACCATTTCCCCATCTGAAAGAATTGGTCTCATTGGTGTAAATGGAACTGGAAAATCAACACTTCTCCGTACGATTGCTGGGCTTGCATCCTTGGAAAAAGGGACGATAGCTCATGCGAAAGATTACGAAATAGAATATTTAGCACAGGATCCAGAACTAGACCCCAACCTTACCGTGATTGAGCAAATCTATTACGGGGAATCCGCGCTTATGAAGTTGCTCCGGGCCTATGAACAGGCCCTGCTAGAGCTTCAGGCAGAACCAGAGCAGGAGAAACTGCAAGAAAAATTATTGAAACTGCAGCGTCAAATGGATGAACAAGATGCTTGGGAAGCGAATACGCAGGCGAAAACAATTTTAACGAAATTAGGGATTACCGACTTCGATAAATTAACAGGAGAGCTTTCCGGAGGTCAAAAGAAACGGATCGCTTTAGCGAAAGCGCTAATCCAACCAGCAGATTTATTGATTCTCGATGAACCGACAAACCATTTGGATCATCTGACAGTAGAGTGGTTGGAGAAGTATTTGCAAACTTATCCGGGAGCGCTTTTGCTCGTAACGCATGACCGTTACTTCTTAAATCGGGTGACGAATCGAATTTTTGAATTGGATAAAGGGAAACTATATTCGTATGAAGGAAATTATGAAGTTTTTCTGGAGAAGAAAGCGGAACGTGAAGAACTGGAACGGGAAAGTGAAGCAAAACATCATAATGTCCTCCGCCGTGAGCTTGCTTGGCTAAAGCGCGGTGCCAGGGCCCGCTCAACAAAGCAAAAAGCGAGAATAGGACGAATAGAAGAATTGCAAGAGAAGCAGTTCGACACGAAAAAACAGGGAATAGAAGTACAAATTGGTTCTCACCGGCTTGGTAAAAAGGTATTGGAACTCGAAAATATTTCAAAATCTTTCGTTGATAAACAAGTTCTTAATGATTTCAATGAACTAATTATCCCTGGAGACCGAATCGGTATCATCGGACCGAATGGTTCCGGGAAGACAAGCTTGCTTAACATTATGGCCGGACGTCTTGCGCCTGATGCTGGAAAAGTAGAAGTAGGGGAAACAGTTAGAATCGGTTATTATACACAAGGTGACGAGGAACTGGATGGGGAACAGCGAGTCATCGATTATATTAAGGAGACAGCTGAAGTCGTCCATTCGATAGATGGTAACGTTATTTCGGCTGAGCAGATGTGTGAACGATTCCTCTTTTCCCGCAGTGAGCAATATACGTATATTAGGAGACTTTCTGGTGGAGAGAAGCGTCGCCTTTATTTACTCAAAATCTTAATGGAAGAGCCGAACGTCTTATTCCTTGATGAGCCGACGAATGATTTGGATACACAGACATTAAGTGTCCTAGAAGAATATCTCAGATCTTTCCCAGGTGTTGTCGTTACGGTTTCCCATGATCGTTATTTCCTTGATCGGGTGGCAGATCGGTTAATTGTTTTTAACAATACTGGAAAAATAGAGCGGTATATTGGAACATACAGTGAATACTTGGAAAACGTCCGAGAGACCGAACCGGTAGAAAAGTTGCCAAAACAACGAGAAAAACAGAGCGCGGAAGAGAGAAAACAAAAGAAGCTTACTTACCGTGAACAGAAAGAATGGGAAACGATTGAAGATGATATAATGGGATTAGAGGAACGTGTCTCCGAGTTGGAACAACAGATTGCAGATGCTGGCAGCGATGCAGGAGAAGTTCAGCGTCTTTTCGCGGAGCAGGAAGATGTACAAGCGGAACTTGATCAGAAAATGGAACGTTGGGAAGAATTATCTTTAATGGTTGAAGCATTTGAAAATAGATAGGTAAAGGTTTAGAAACATTGATTCTAGTGAATCATGTACAAATATAAGCGTTGATTAAAAAATCAGGAGGTTGGATATGAAGTTATACCAGGTTCGTAAGGGACAGTTTGTTTTTTATAAAAATGAGTTGCATAAAGTATACTCCGTTAAGCCGATGTTCAGACAATCCGTCCACTTATATCGTCTAAAAGATATGGAGCAAATTCTTACAAGGGCAGCTGATATCGAATTGTATCGACCAAAACATAATGATACATTTATTTTCTACGGACAACGGTATACAATTGATCAGTATAAAAAGCCGGAGCCGGGTGATTACATTTTAATTACGAAGCCTGCACCAGACTTATTTGATCACTATTCATTAAATGAAATTGAAAAAGTTGAAGAAGTGCATGAAAACAGTGTAACAACGACAAAGGATAATGGTGTAAAGCATCATGAATATGTCATGCTCGTTCCTGGTAAGAGTGAAGCGAGTCAAGAGATTGCCTACTATGATAAGGAACTGGTGCCAGAGGAACAACGCTTGAAAGATGAGTCGATTTCCTATCTAGCTGAGAAAGATGTAACACTGCAGCCTTATGTTGGGGATATTTATCTTGATAAACGAAATAATACGAAGGCAATGGTTGTAGCAGTGACAGAATCAGAAGTAACCTTTGGTCATGGAATCCACGTCCACATTGCAGAACTGCTAGACGAAGAAAGCTTCGAACTCATCTATCGCTACAGTACGGATTAATACACAACTCATTGGAACGAATAAAAGGCTCTAGCTAGTAGCCTTTTATTCGTTTTTTTGTAAGATAAGAAAGTATAAAATAAAAATGCTGTGATAACTTAGGTATCCGGGGCTAGCCACGTCCGGCTCCAGCGCCCAGCAACTAGCAAACTTCACACTCCTCCAATCGATAAGTCAACATCAACTCAGAAATAAAGGAGGACCGTTTAAATTCGGGCTAAAGCCCAACAACGGCATACCCCTAAAGGGGCATGTTTCCTTTATCTCATTCCGTAAAGGGGAAGTTCGATTAAGTTCGCTCACGTATGGGGCAACATCGAACTACCTCCCGTTCTGGGAGGCACAGTTTGTACGTTGCTACGACGCACAGGATGTGCTAGTGCAGGTGTTGCGACAGGACGTCGCGTTTTTAACCTGCAAGGGCGCTTCCGCCTTTGTTGTAACTATAAATACGCATCTGCAAGTAGTTCGATCGTTTTTTTGCGGAGTTTGATATGTGGAAGCAGTGGTACGATTAAAACTTCATCGGCCTGAAATAGACGGATGAGATCGTCTAATTGTTCGGTCACTTGTTTCACATTGCCGGTTATCATCCGTTTGCGGTTTGCCTGGATTCTCGCTTTCTCCTCGTCTGTATAGTTGTAGTTCCTTGCAGTTTCAACAGATGGAAATTGTTTAAACTGGCTGAACTGGTCATTTCCGAGCAACCATAAGTCCAAAGCTTGCCGGTATTCATTTGCTATCTTTTCCGTTTCTGCTGCAATAACAAAAGAGGCAAGAGAAACTTTAGGCTCTTGCATGAATCGGGATGGAGCGAATTCGCGCCGGTATGTCTCGACAGCTTTGATCCCGATATCAAGCCGCTCCGTACCACGGAGGAAAAATCCGTAAGTGAACCCTACTCCAAGCTTTGCAGCTATCTTTGCAGTGCGGATACTCATAGATAAGAGCCACATTTCTGGAACAGTCGGAATAACCGGATTGGCTGAGAGTCCATGGAAGCGGTGATCGTTATTTACTTCATCGGTTAAATACGTTGCAATGTCTGTGATACTCGCTTCATAGTCGAGCTTCTCTCGTTTATTTTCATTCATCGCCCGATTGACGAGAGCCGTTCCTACTGTATTGCCAATACCTAAATCAATACGGTTAGGGTGGAATGCTTCAAGAATCCGGAAATTTTCAGCGACTTTTAACGGACTGTAATGGGGGAGCATCACTCCACCTGAACCAAGACGAATACGCTTTGTAGCGTTTGCTAAATGCATCATAATCATTTCGGGTGAACTGCCAGCAAACGCTGGAACATTGTGATGCTCTGCCATCCAAAAACGGGTGTAACCTAAGCTTTCAGCTAACTGAGCAAGTTCGACTGTTTGCTCCAGCGCTTCTTTTGCGTTACTACCTTCATCAATTTGTGCGTAATCTAATATTCCTAGTTTAACCAACTTCATCCTTCTTTCCATATACTTTGGCTATCCATTTAAAATAAAGCTAACAAGTTCATCTTTATTTCTCAAATCATACAATCCGTAAATTCTCAGACGGTCATACATGGCTTCATAGTTCGGATCCTTTAAGAGTAACCTGCATATACCCGTCCCTGTTTTACGGTCATTGCGCGACCGGATATTTTTTTGCTGTCTAAAACAAAATTATTCCGTATGGAAGTATCATTTCGTTTAGTTTACACAAAACTCATTATTTAAATAATGATGTCTAGCTACATACTTCAAAGACTACGGGTGTTTGTTATAGATGATTAGCTTTCATATTTTAGGTGAAATCAAATGTTGATTAGTCGAAGTCATCCCATAAATTGGTGTCTATATCAATTAGCCAATGGTTCCGGAGCGTGAGAGCACGTTCGAATGCTGCCAAGGCCCCGGAGATAACTAAGAACGTATTCAACCAGCCCGGTAGAATAATAGGAGATTCGAATGTTCCGATATAATCCTGGACAATGGGAATTTCAGTAATAAGGGCGATAAGTTGAGGTAACCCAAGTACAATTGATGCGAGCAAAATAACAATAGCTAGAATTCCAATTGTCTTGCTAATTCTTGGAAAACGCTGATCGAGTCTCATCCGGAGTCCTTCTGTAGAGCCGGGGTGCGGACTAAGCTGTTGTTCGCTTCCTTCCTCGGGGATAAAATGCATACGACTCAGTCCATAAGTCGTCGTTGCAACTTCAATAAATCCCCCAGGTACTGGAAAAGCTGCAGGCAGCTTGGATGTAGCGATATGTTTACCATCGCGGTACATATCGGCTTTCGATTCTTCACTAAAGTAATTGACGTCAACCATATAGGTGTGAGAACTCCCATCATCTTCATCTAAGCGAATATAAAAAAGTGACCGGGAAAGCAAATGATAAAAACGGTAGGCTTTTAAAGCGTGTCCATCACCAGGTTTAACTTTACCTATTTTCCGCTGATGACGCCAATTCCGTAATAGACGCAACATAGTAACAGCCCCTTGTATTCAATCAACTTTGGAGGATAATGATCGTTATCTTTCTCTTTTGAATACGAAAAAAAGAGTGGATTGGTTTCAATAATAAAGAATCTTTCCATGAAGTTTCAGGATATAAATTCATTCTAACGTAAGTATCTTGTTCGGCTATTATTTTAGTGCCCTGATTACCGTTCAGTTACCCGGCAGACGGATACTATCCCAATTAAGTAAGATAATCATACGTATGGGAAAATAGGAATCGTTTGTTTTCTTATTAGAGCAAGGTAAGCGCGCTAATAGGAAAATAACCCTCAGTTGTTTTCCCATTAAAGTAAGAAGAACATGCGAATGGGAAAATAAAACTGACAGTTGCCAGAGGAGGTGAGGCTCACCAGCCGTTCAGCAGGTGCGTGAGGTTTCGGGACTGCGGACCTCCAGAAATTAGTTATTATATTTTTCAATCAAAATTATTAGTTTGTGTATTTTGGGTAAAAATGTGGTATTATATATAGTAACAGAACATATAATAAAAAATGACCACAGCTGTAACTGTGGTCAAGTAGATATCCATTCTCTTAACAGGGAGTGGCGTTATCTAATATACAAAGAAAAAATAGCCTTTACCCATTTGGCGAACAGGGGGGCTATTTTTTTGTGTTAAAAATAGCGACAACGACCGCGATTAACGCAATGATCATTGTAGAAAAAGAAATCATTAACGTCAAAGATTGGAATGTTGTCATAGAATCACCCCCTTTTCGGGGATAACTCCAACCGCCCTGTCCATCAAAAAAATTGATCAATTGAATGAATATCAGTTTCCATTATACCATAAATACCCCTAGACTATCTTTCTTCCTATCGAGAAAATCCTGTTATTTCAAGGGTTTTTCTTTAACTAAAACAAAAACTTCAGACGTTAAATATTCAACTTCATTTCCCTTTCCAGTCAAGCATTCATTGCAGTATAATAAATGTATGTATTTTTTAGAAAAGTTTAAAAAGGAGGAATCATATGCTTGATAAGACATTAGTTGAAAATGTACTTTCTGCCGCACTTACAACGGGTGGAGACTTTTCTGAAGTATTTGTGGAAGATCGCTTTACGAATAACATGCATCATCAAGGCGGGAAATTAGAAAAAAGCTTAGCTGGACGTGATTTTGGTGTGGGGATTCGGATTTTTAAAGGGCTTCAGAGTGTCTATGCATATACAAACGACTATTCCGAGGAAGGGCTTGTAAAGGCTGCAAAAACGGCAGCAAAAGCGCTTCAAGGAGCGAACAGTAAAAAGGACATAATATTACCACTGGAAAAACAATCGTTTGAAACAGCGCATCCGATTCAGTTGATGCCGAACAGTGTGGAGAAAAACCGTAAATTAGCTGTATTAAGGGATGCAAGTGAAATTGTAACCAGTTACGATTCAGCTATCGCTCAGGCAATTATCAGGTTGATCGACGAAGAACAACATGTATTAATCGCAAATTCAGAAGGAACTTTTGTAGAAGACAAACGAGTACGAAGCAGGATGGCGATTGCAGCTGTTGCATCGGACGGAACTGACATGCAGACAGGATTTTATGGGCCGGGTGCATATCAAGGGTTTGAATTCATCGAAGGACTGGATCTTAATCATTATGCAAAAGAAGCGGCCCGGATAGCCGTCACAATGCTTCATGCAGACCCTGCACCAAGCGGGAAATTCCCGGTAGTTATCGATAATGAATTTGGCGGGGTTATTTTCCATGAAGCATGCGGTCATGGACTAGAGGCGGAAGCTGTTGCGAAAAATAATTCGGTTTTTGCAGGTAAGATTGGTGAGAAAGTTGCCTCAGACCTTGTTACATATATTGATGATGGTACGATACCGAATGAATGGGGATCCATTAATATCGATGATGAGGGAGAAAGGGCAAGAAAGAATGTACTGATTGAAAATGGAATTTTAAAAGGGTATATGATTGATAAATTCAATGGCAGAAGAATGGAAGCAGAATCGACCGGTTCGGGACGGAGGGAATCTTATAAATTCGCTCCAACATCTCGAATGACGAATACGTATATCGCTCCAGGAGAGTCTACACCTGAAGAAATCATTGCAAATACGGAGCATGGCATCTATGCGAAATATATGGGTGGCGGTTCGGTCAATCCAGCAACAGGTGATTATAACTTTGCTGTAAATGAAGCATATATGGTGAAAAACGGAAAAATCGACAAGCCAATACGTGGAGCGACCTTGGTTGGAAATGGGGCAAAAACGATTCAAAAGGTAGATATGGTTGGCAATAACTTAGGCCATGGTGCCGGGATGTGCGGTGCATCAAGCGGAAGTATTCCAGTTAATGTTGGCCAGCCCATGCTACGCGTAAGTGAGATTACTGTCGGTGGAAGGGAGGCAAACTAAATGGATTTAACAACATTTCGCAAGCAGCTTTTTACAGAAGGTGAAAAATTAGGGTTTACAGATTTAGAATTATATTATGAGAAACAGGAAAAATTCTCTGTGAAAATCTTTAAAGGTGAAATAGACGGGTATGAATCATCGACTGTAAACGGTGTTTCTGTGCGTGGGCTCTACAACGGGCAGATGGGTTATGCCTATACGGAGAAACTGGATGGGGATTCTATTGCCTTTTTACTAAAAAGTATTCAGAAAATTGCGCCATTACTAGAAGATGAGCCCGAAGAACTTTTTACAGGTGAAGGTGCAGATTACCAAGAGACAGATTATTACTCTGCAGAATTACAACATGTAACAGCAGAAGAAAAAATTGCATTCCTAAAAGAAGTCGAAAAGAAAATTTATGCCTATGATCCCCGGGTTTCTCAAACGAATTACGCAGCGATACAGGATAAATCTATTGAAAAAGGTTTGTTTAATAATAAAGGATTAACGCTAAATGATCGAAATAATTTCTTATCCGTCATCTTTTCTGTCGTCGTAAAAGAGGGAGAGGAAATTAAGTCTGATTTGTATTTTAAAATAACGAAGGACTTTGCTGCACTGGATGCCGAAAAAATAGCGAAAGAAGCAGTTGAAAAGAGCTTAAGCCAGCTTGGTGAACAGGCTTATCCTAATAAAAACTATCCAGTCATTCTAAAAAATACTGCTGCGGCTTCACTTGTCGCAACCTTTGTATCTTCTTTCTCTGCTGAAGCGGTTCAAAAGGGGCAATCAAGATTAAAAGGAAAGTTGGATGAAAAAATAGCATCAGAACAAGTTACATTATTGGATAATCCCTTTTTACCAGAGGGAACGCATAGTGGAAACTTTGATTCAGAAGGTGTGCCAACAAATGAGTTGAACTTAGTAGAGAATGGGAAACTGATATCCTTTTTCCATAATTTAAAAACTGCAAAGAAAGATGGAGTTAATTCTACAGGGCATGGATATAAATCATCTTATAAAGAAACGATTGGTGTCAGTCCATCGAACTTGTATGTCGTGCCAACGGAAAAAACGTATGAAACGTTATATGGAAGTCTGGAAGAAGGTATCATCATAACTGATTTATCCGGACTCCATTCCGGGGCCGATCCAATTTCAGGTGATTTCTCCCTTGCAGCTAATGGATTTTATGTAAAGAACGGAAAAATCGTTGGCCCAACGACACTTATGACGGCTGCTGGAAACTTTTTTGAAGTTTTACAAGATATTGAAGAGGTCGGGGCGGATCTTGAATTTTCACCAATGAGTAGTTATGGTTATATTGGATCCCCGTCCCTTAAACTTAAGGGCTTGGCAGTTACGTTTGATTAAGATGTGAAGAGGGAAAATGACCGTTCCATACGATGCTGAAGTACGGACGGTCTTTCTCCTTTCTGTTCTATTAATTCTCTCCAAAAATCGGCCATTGTTTCGCTTTGGCCACTTCACGCATCCCATTTTTTGGGTTAACGATAATCGGTTTATCGACAAAATGGAGGAGGGGAATATCACTTTCACTATCCGCATATGCCCAAATCTCTGTTTCTTCGGGATCAAGTTGAAGTTTTTCCAACCAATTGGCAACCGCTCGAACCTTTTCTTCTCCGTTAATGACAGGACCAGTTGCCCCAGTGCATCTTCCATCTTGATCAAAGAGCAATTCTGTACCGATTGTTGTAACAGTAAGCCCAAGTTTTTCAATTAATGCATCTAAAAATGGCTTTAATGCCCCGGATAAAATAATGACTTGTTTGCCGCTATCTTGATGTTCTTTTATTTTATGTACAAGCGGTTCATTAATCTGATTTCTTCCAGCTGCAATCAATTCATCGAAAAAGCTAGCAAGCTCTTCTTCTGTTTTCCCTTTAAAGGTTTTGGCGAACGCTTGGAAGAAATGAATCCGAAGCGCATGTTTTCCTCTTGTTATTCCTAGAAATAAGGCTTGGGCTGTGCCGATTAATACGGTTGTCCATTCCCTAATACCGAACTCTTTCCTTCCTGCCTGGAACATTAGCTTAAAAGAATCCCCTTGAAATAAAGTTCCGTCAAAGTCTACCGTAACAAGCTGCAACATTATTCCTCCCTTGAATTAGCGTGATTTCCGTATATATCTGTTAGGCTTATTGGTAATTTTACACAGGAAACAGGAAAAAGCAAAGAAATATCGAATATAGTATATAGGGTTGTAATCGCTTTCAGTTGAGGCTGCTAAAAAAACTAAAGTTTGAAGCATGCTTTCCTATTATAAAAGTAGAATATAGAAGGAGGTTTTTTAACATGGAAGAAAAAGTATTGCAAAATTATATTGCTGGTAAATGGGTAGATGCCGAGAATCGGACGTCTGTATTTAACCCCGCAACAGGTGAGGAAATCGCCCAAGTGCCTCTGTCGGAAAAAATAGACGTTGACGAAGCGGTAGCAGCAGCGAAACTCGCCCAGAAAAAATGGGCGCTCGTCCCAGCACCACAGCGAGCCGAGATTCTTTACCGGGTTGGTTCACTCATGAAGGAGAAAAAGGAGCACCTCTCCCGTCTCCTTACAATGGAAAATGGTAAGGTGCTGGAAGAGGCGAGAGGAGAAGTCCAAGAGGGAATTGATATGGCGTTTTATATGGCGGGGGAGGGAAGACGATTATTTGGTCAAACGACCCCAGCGGAATTGCCGGATAAATTCGCGATGAGCGAGCGGGCGCCAATAGGTGTTGTAGGCATTATTACGCCGTGGAATTTTCCGATTGCGATTGCGACATGGAAGTCCTTTCCGGCGATTGTCGCAGGAAATGCCGTCGTCTGGAAACCGGCAACAGAGACACCAATCATGGCTTATGAACTGGCGAATATTTTTGAAGAGGCTGGGTTACCTAAAGGGGTGATCAATGTTGTATTTGGGACAGGTCGTACAGTTGGGGATGCAATGGTGCATCATGAAGATATCCGGGTGATTTCCTTTACGGGATCGAATGAGGTTGGTCGTAATATCGCTGCTGATTGTGGAAGGCAACTAAAGAAAGTGTCTCTTGAAATGGGCGGAAAGAATGCGGTTATTGTGATGGATGATGCCGATCTTGATTTAGCAGTTGAAGGGGTCGTTTGGAGTGCATTTGGGACAAGTGGCCAGCGCTGTACAGCATGCAGTCGGGTTATTGTCCATGAAGCGGTGAAGGAAGAATTTGAAACACGCCTTTTAAAGACGATGAAAGGTTTGACGATTGGTGACGGTTTGGAAGAGGGTATTAAAGTCGGACCGATTATTAATCAAGCAGGTCTTGAAAAGATTGAGCGTTATATCGAGATTGGAAAAGAAGAAGGGGCGAAGTTACTCGCTGGCGGGCGCGTACTTACAGGGAATTCCTATACGAAAGGATATTATTTTGAACCGACATTATTTACAGATGCTACTAGTTCGATGCGCATTGCCCAGGAAGAAATATTTGGACCGGTTGTTTCCATTATACCTGTAAAAAGTTTTGCGGAAGCGATTGAGGTGAATAATGGGGTAACGTACGGGCTATCAAGTTCAATTTTCACTCAGGATGTTAATCGAGTCTTCCAGGCGAAGCGGGATTTGGATACAGGAATTGTTTACGTGAACGCAGGAACAACAGGTGCTGAAATTCATTTACCGTTTGGGGGAACGAAAGGAACGGGGAATGGTCACCGTGATTCTGGTGTCCAGGCTTTAGATGTATTTACCGAATGGAAAGCGGTCTATGTTGATTACAGCGGGAAATTGCAGCGTGCCCAAATTGATGTGGAAGAATGATAGTTTATAACACCTACACACGGGGGGATGCAGATGAAAATCGGTGTTCTTGGTTCTGGATTGATGGGAACAGAAGCAGCAAGGGATTTAGTGAACAATAAAGACGTACAAGTTGTAGGGCTTGCGGATGTTGATTCGGGGAAGCTGAAGCGAGCGGAGCAAACAATTGATTCGAAAAAACTTGCTACGGCTAAGGTTGATGCAAGTGACTCCGGTGAATTAGGCAAGTTTATGAAGCGGTTTGATGTCGTCATTAATGCGCTTTTTTATTCCTTTAATGAAATGGTTGCCAAGACGGGAATAGATGTTGGTACACATGTGGTGGATTTAGGTGGGCACATTGGCGGGATGACAGACCGGGTTTTAAGTTTAGATGACAAGGCGAAGAGTAAAGGAGTTACAATTATTCCTGACTTAGGTGTCGCGCCAGGGATGATTAATATTCTTACGGGCTACGGGGCAAGCAAACTTGACCAACTAAAGGAAATTAAGCTTTACGTGGGCGGGATTCCAGTTCGTCCCGAGCCGCCACTTGGATACAATCATGTGTTCTCGATGGAGGGAGTTTTTGACCATTATACAGATCCGTCACTCATTATCCGTGATGGAGAGCAAAAATTAATCCCTTCCTTATCAGAAGTGGAGGAAATATATTTTGAAAAGTTCGGTCCATTAGAAGCATTTCATACGTCAGGGGGAACTTCGACGTTAACCCAGTCGTATTCGGATGTGCAGGCATTGGAGTATAAGACGATTCGCTATCCGGGTCATGCGGAAAAGTTCAAATTACTCGTTGACTTGAATTTGACAAAAAAAGATATGGAAGTGGAAGTAGAAGGGAAAAAGGTGAATCCGCGCAAAGTTGTCTTACAAGCGATTGATCCAATTGTCGATCTTCGGGACAAGGAGGATGCGGTGTTACTCCGGGTTGCCGTTACTGGAATGAAAAAAGGGGAGCCGCGAACGTATCAGTATGAAATGCAGACGTTCAAGGATACGAGCAGAAATATAACCGCGATGGCACGGGTGACAGCAAGTACGATCTCGATTGTCGCTCAGCTAATCGCTGCAGGAACGATTGCAAAGAGAGGAGTCTATCCGCCTGAGCGTGCAGTCCCTGGTGAAGTGTATATTGGTGCGTTAAAAGAAAGAGGGATAGAAATAAAGGAAATGCTCCTTTAAGTAATAGAATGAAAAAACCTTCCAAGCGTAATCTGCTCGGAAGGCTTTTTATTTTTCGAGTGGGACAAATGCTCTGACCCCCATGTCCCGTTATTTTGCTGCTTTTTGTAGTTTGTTGATGATTTTTAGGGATTTGCCTGTGCCGATTGCGACTGCTTCAAGCGGGTTTGGTGCCATGTGTACTGGGACATTTAGTTCGCTTGCAAGCCATTCTTTCATACCCTGCAGCAAGGATCCTCCGCCTGTTAAAACAACGCCGTGATCGACAATATCTCCACTTAACTCCGGTGGACAGTTTTCAAGTGTAGCCTTCACTGCATCAAGAATTTTAAGGAGTGGCTCTTTAATCGCCTCATGAATCTCGGTTGACGTAATATCAATTGTTTTCGGCAAGCCTGTCACCATATCCCGGCCGCGGATACTCATCATGTCCTCTTTATGGTTCGGATGAGCATAGCCGATTTCCATTTTAATATTCTCGGCTGTCCGTTCCCCGATTAAAACATTATAGGTTTTCCGGATATAATGAATGATTTCTTCATCTAAATTATCTCCTCCGACCCGAATCGAGTTCGAGGAAACGACTCCCCCAAAGGAAATAATCCCGACCTCCGAAGTACCTCCGCCGATATCAACGACAACACTTGCAAGTGGTTCGTCTACTGGGAGGTCCGCTCCGATTGCGGCTGCAACTGGTTCCTCAATTAAGTGTACTGTTTTTGCGCCGAAGCTTGTAATTGCATTATGAATTGCTCGTCTCTCAACAGCAGTGCTGCCTGCCGGTGTACAGACGACAACAGTTGGCTTCCGCATGGAGACGCCGATTTTCTTACTTACTTTCTTTAATAATACTTTGAGCATCTGGGCGGTAACATCATAATCAGCAATGACTCCGTCCCGGAGCGGGCGAATTGGGATTATGTTTTTCGGTGTTTTCCCGATCATTTCTTTCGCTTCTGTACCAACTGCAACAACATCTTTAGTATTCACATCAATCGCTACAACAGACGGCTCATTTAAAACGACACCTTTTGTTTTTGAATAAATAAGGATATTTGCGGTTCCTAAGTCAATTCCAATTTCTGCATTTGAAAACATGTTAAATCCTCCAATGTGTAATTTCATCTATTCTTGTTGAATTAATCAATACATTAATGAGATAGTCCTCTTGCAATTATAAACTGCCTCTCTTTAACGTAAAACAGCTTAGGGGGGGAAATCAAGTAACATTTCAATTACATTTTCTCATATTTTGTAATAAAAAATCATCTTTTTTGTAATAAAAACTCGATATTTGGAGGGTGTCAAGGGTGTATTTCTAGCAAAAATTGCCATAGCACTTAGCAATTTCCTTTATTCCAATTTTTATACGGACTCTAAAACGATAGGAAACTTATGTTTTTCGCAAATTCTATAACCTCTAGTAAAATGGAAGAATCAATTGGAAATCTCTCCCGTAAATATTACAAAAAAGCTGTGATATGATGATTTTGCAAGCAAGGCAACACAAAAATAAACATACAAGGAGAGGTAAACATGCTTCGCAAAATAACAATCATTACTGCAGCAACTGCAATCTTGACATTTGGAGGTGGTGCGTTCACATCTACTGCAGATGCCAAGTCTGTTGAGCAGCAGTCACCATATAAAATCCATTACACTATTAATGGAGAGTCAGGAAGCCTAACACAGGAAGATGTTTCTAATCTATTAAATAAAGCTTTCGATAAAGTTCAAGCGAAATGTCTTACAAACTTCGATTGGGAGCGAATTGAGAAACTCATTGGAGTAGGGAAACAAGAAATAGAGAAAGAACAAGTTGAAGTGGAAGAACCTGCTAAAGAAGCAGAGCAGCCGGAACAAGAACAGCCAGTTGAAAAGAATAAAGAAGTAAGTAAGCCACAAGAGAAGGCACCGGTCCAAGAACAACCGGAAACACCTGAGGCACCAAATGCGACACCACAACCGCAACCAGAGCAGCCGCAGGAGTCCCAGCAGCCAGCAGAGGAAGCAGGACAGCAAAATGAATTAAGTGAATTTGAAGCTAAGGTCGTTGAACTTACAAACGCAGAACGGGCAAAACAAGGACTTGCACCGTTACAAATCGATAATGAACTAAGTAAGGTAGCTCGCGACAAATCAAAAGACATGGCTACAAATGGTTACTTCGATCATAATAGCCCTGTCCACGGTTCACCATTTGATATGATGAAGAACTATGGCATCAACTATAACGCAGCTGGAGAGAACATCGCTCAAGGTCAGCGTTCACCAGAAGAAGTAGTAAATGCTTGGATGAACAGCCCCGGCCACCGCGAAAACATTATGAACAGCAGCTTCACCCACATTGGAGTTGGCTTTGTTGAGCAAGGAAACCACTGGACACAGATGTTTATTGGTAAATAACTAAAGCGGAAGCGCCCTTGCAGGAAAAGTACGCGACGTCCTGTCGCAATTCCCGGGACTGCGATTATCGTCCCACCGAAGGGCGTTTGCACTAGCACAACCAGTGCCTCGTAGCGACGTAAAGACTGTACTGATCCGTAAGAGATAAAGGAAACATGCCCCTTTAGGGGGTAGACGTGAGTTGGGCCTTGGCTCGTTCATAGTCGGCCTTCCTTTTCACTTTGAACTGATGTTGACTTATCGCACGGAGGTGAAGGAGGTCTCGCTAGTCGCTAGGCGCTGGAGCTGGATGTAGCTTTTCAGCAAAGAACGAATATATTCTGTTATTAACGATGATTGATTAGGTAAATAACATAGAGGAAAAATGAGGAGGCTGAATGCAGTCTCCTCTTTTCTTTGTCTTAAATGATGGAAACTTGCTACAATAGAGGTAAAATTGTCACAGTGTAACTGTCTGTTTCACTCCCATATTTAGAGGAACAAAGGCGTTGAGTGATTAGAGAGTTCTAATGACTCGTTTGAAGGTGATTCCAGATCATTCGAGTGAATAGCGGGGATCTAATCGATCGAATGAAGCAGACTCCAGTTCGTTCGAGTGAATAGGAGGGCTCTAATCAATCGGTACAGTGATGTAGAGCAATTTTATGAAGCTTATCAATGCGAAAGTTGAATTATCTTTTAAAAAAGGTCAAAAAACAAAGCGGGAGATTAACAGCCAGTAACGACCTGATTGGTTCAACTAGCAATCAGTGGGGAAGGAAAAGAACACCCCACTGTTGAAATTTCACTTTATGCTTAATGATGGAGATTTTTGCAGCAGATCGCGTAAAATATAGTAAACAAGAGGTGATGGTGATGGTACAAGGTTCTACAAATCTAAATACAGAGCTGACCCAGGATTGGCTGCAAAATTATGTCGACGACTGGGTTAAATTTTACCGGAAACATACAGCGGACGGTAAACTTGCTTCCTATATCCCACAGTTAGAAAAAGCGGATCCGAATGCCCTAGGAATCATTATTATTGGTAATAATGGGATGACAATACAATCGGGTGATATCGATACAACATTTTCTATCCAAAGTGTTTCGAAGGTCTTTGCTTTTATTGTTGCCTGCATACAACGTGGTATGTCTTATGTACTGAACCGGGTGGATGTGGAGCCGACGGGGGAGGCATTTAACTCTATTATGCACTTGGAAATGAAAAAAATTGAAAAACCATTCAATCCACTAGTGAATGCTGGTGCGATTACGGTTACTTCTCTACTGGAAGGCAAAACGTCAGATGAAAAGTTGGAAGGTATTTTCCAGTTGTTTGAAAAAATTCTCGGCCGCCGTCCGGAATTGGATATAGAAGTGTACGAATCTGAACGGGAAACGTCAATTCGCAATCGGGCCATCGGTTATTTCCTATTAGAAACCGGCGTACTTGAATCGGATTTGGAAATAACATTGGAAACGTATTTTAAGCAATGTTCGATTGAAGTGTCAGCGGAAGACCTTGCAAGATTAGGACTGATTCTCGCTAATGACGGTATAGATAAGATGACCGGGGAGGAAGTGATTCCAACGCAAATTGCAAGACTGGCAAAAGTGTTAATGCTTACTTGTGGAATGTACGACGCCTCCGGAAAATTTGCTGCCTATGTTGGGATTCCTGCAAAAAGTGGTGTCTCGGGTGGTATAATGGCTACAGTACCACCACGGGCAAGGGATGAGTTGCTGCCATTTATGGATGGCTGCGGAATCGGGGTATATGGTCCAGCTCTTGATAAACAGGGAAATAGTACCGCGGGTATCCGCTTATTGCGCCATATTGCGAGCCACTGGGATTTGAGTATATTTTAAGGAGGATCTCTCTATATGTGCGGCAGATATACACTATTAGGCGATCAACTGGAGCTTCTAGATGAATTTGCATTAGAACAACCGATAGATGATTTTCATGAAAGTTATAATGTAGCGCCAGGTCAACAAGTGCTCGCAATTATCCATGACGGAAAGAGAAAGCGGGCCGGCTATTTACGCTGGGGACTTGTACCTTCTTGGGCAGATGACCCGAAGATTGGTTATAAAATGATTAATGCAAGAAGTGAAACAGCTCATGTGAAACCGAGTCTTAAACAGTTGATGGCGAAGAGACGTTGTTTGATCATTGCAGATAGTTTTTATGAGTGGAAACAAACGGACAAGGAGAAAATTCCACAACGGATTCAAGTGGCAGATAGGAAGTTCTTTGCTTTTGCCGGGCTTTGGGATAAATGGACACAAGGTGATGAGACGTTATTTACTTGTACAATTTTAACAAAGGATTCCCATGGATTCATGAAGGATATCCATCACCGAATGCCAATCATTCTACCGAAACATGCAGAAGATGAATGGATTCAGCCGGTGCAATTCGCTCCCTCCCAAGTAAGTGAACTTTTAAAACAATTTGAGGATCCAACATTCACAGCCTACCCCGTCTCCACTTACGTTAACACCGCCAAAAACAACGACCAACAATGCATTGCGGCTTTAGCTTAAGGGACATGGGGTCAGAGCATTTGTCCCATTTCGAACTGGGACAAATGCTCTGCCCCTCATTAGTACATATGGTATGGAGGTTAATAGAATGAGGAGTCGAAATTTACTCTGGATTGGTTTATGTCTGCTCTTACTCGCTGCTTGCGGGAATAACGAAGATACAGTTGCAGCTAAACATAATACGAATGATGAAATCGATCAGCAAATACAGGAAAAGCTTCCTATCGATTGGGTAATCGAGGAAGATGAAGAAGAGACGATTGAAGCGGAGAAGAAAGCGAAAAGCGCTTCTATTACAACTGAGATGGAAGAGAACACGGCTTCAGATACAGAGGAAGATGACACGACACCAGAGAACGAGAAGACGGATTCACTCGCATCTTACACGAATGAAGAGATTGAATATGCACGCATTTGGTTGCAACTTGGACCGGATCATGAGATCGATGAATTAAATGTCCGCCATATTGCAGAAGGGGAACCACTTAATCCAAATTGGGAATCAAGTGCTACTTATCCGGAAGATGTCATTCAACTGACGGGTAGCCGTTTAGTTGATGGTTCAATAACTTATAGCGGAAATGGCGATGGCACGATTAATCGCTACTATGTTCCGTTACGCTGGGAAACGAACATTCCAAATGATTTTAGTGAAGAAGATATAAAGATTTTCACGGAGTCGTTCATCACAACTACAAAATTAATCACCATCGACCCAGCAGAAGGGCAAGAAGTCATCTCTCTCATCGAAAAAATAAACAATGGTTCTTAAAAGCCAGATAGAGGGGCGGAACCACAGTCTCGGTTTAACATGAAATGGCAACTCCATCAGATGGTCATACAGATGGAATTGCCATTTTTAATTAAGAAACTTTTGCCCTTTTCTCTGCTGCCTTTTCTTCTTTCGCAACTTTGAGGAATCGTTTCGTCTCGTATGCAACTACCCCAGACAATCCAAGCAGTCCTATCAAGTTAGGAATAGCCATCAGTGCATTGAAGATATCCGAGAAAAGCCAAACGATATCAATTAGCGTAATGGAACCGAAAAGTACGACAAAAACCCATACCGTGCGATAGATCGTGATGGCCTTTGTACTTTTAAAGAGATAGTTAAAGCATTTCTCACCGTAATAAGACCAGCCAATCAGTGTGGAGTAAGCAAATAAAATTGTTGCGATACCAACGATATACATGCCAGGTGTCCCGAGAAAGACGGCAAAAGATTCACTTGTTAGAGCACCTCCATCAATCCCTGTCTGATGCAAGTCAGCCATAACAATTGTAATTCCAGTAATACTACAAACGATAATCGTATCGATAAATACTTGTGTCATAGAAACAAGTCCTTGTCTACCCGCATAGTCGGTCTTGGCTGCAGCAGCTGCTATCGGTGCAGAACCAAGGCCTGCTTCATTGGAGAAAATACCCCGGGCAACACCATAGCGGATCACCGTACCTAAAATACCTCCTCCAATCGCATTTGCCGTAAAGGCATCGGTTAAAATGATATTGAAAGCAGTTGGTACTAAATCAACGTTCAGAATCATAATAATTAAACCGCCAAAAACATAAAATACAGCCATAACCGGTACAAGGTAAGCTGTTACTCGTCCAATGCTTTTAATCCCGCCAAGAATAACAATCGCAGTAATAATAAAAAGAACAATACCAGTAACCCATGTCGGGATATTAAAAGTGTTTGAAGCAGCAGCTGAAACGGAATTCGCTTGAACCATGTTTCCGATACCAAACGCAGCGATTGAACCGAAAATTGCAAATAAAATTGCAAGCCACTTGGCATTTAATCCACGTTCTAAGTAATACATCGGACCACCGGCCATTTCACCTTTCGCATCTTTCACCCGATACTTTACTGCAAGAACCGCTTCCGCATACTTAGTAGCCATCCCAAAAATCGCCATAACCCACATCCAAAATACAGCTCCGGGTCCACCCGCGATAACTGCTGTGGCAACTCCAACGATATTTCCTGTTCCTACCGTTGCCGCCATTGCAGTTGTTAATGCTTGATAATGGGTGATATCCCCTTCAGATAATTTGTCTTGCTTCCTACGGGTAAATGCATTAATTAAAGCAGTCGGCAGTGCTGTAATCTGGACAAATCCAAGTCTGAAGGTGAGGTAGAGCCCTGTACCAACAATGAGAATCAAAAGAGGCGGTCCCCATACAAAACCACTTACCTTGTCTAGAAAATCTACCATTTCATCATCCCCCTATCCTTTTTGTAATTCAATTTATACTATCTAATATTCCGAATATTTATAAATAAGTCAAGACTTTTTTGAATTTTTATTTTAAATTTTATAATGGTGTAATAAAACGGTGTAGTAAAACGAAGAACTTCGATAAAAAAACAGAGATTATTACAGCTTTCATTGATTCATCTAAATTAATTCGCTTATAATATAAGATAATGATAGAACATGGTATGATAGAAAAAGAATTGGAAAAGGAGAGAACAAAATGGGACAAAAGAAATTAATCGCTGGCGTTGTAGCAGGAGCGTTACTTGGTGCCCTCGCAATGCAATTTGATAAGGATGCACGCAACTATACGAAAACCTGTCTGAACAAATTAAAAGACAACTCAGGTGACCTGTTAAGCAATCCGACGGAAACGGTGCATAAATTACGTGATTCATTCGATAAATTGAATGCGAATATTTCTGTTGGGGCTGAAAATACGATCAATGCGCTTGAGCAAGTAGAATCCACACTTGACCGCTTAGTTAGTAAAAAATAATACGATTACGGAAAATAAAGAACATAGAAGGAATACCCCATCTCAGATCTTGTGATGGGGTCATTGTCTTTTATCGGTGGAGGATAAGAAATTGAAAAATCTCATCCCAGTTTTAAAAGAATTTTATGCACGAATGGAGAAAGTCGACGTTTTTGGCTTGGCGGCACAGCTGGCTTATTTTTTCCTTTTGTCGCTTTTTCCCTTTCTGTTGTTTTTATTTAACTTAATCGGTTATTTCTCTTTGGACGAAGAGGTTATTTTACAAACCATTGTCAATTATGCTCCACCACAAGTATATGACTTAATCGAGTCAAATATTGAATCAATGCTGCAAATTCAAAGTGGTGGCCTCCTATCCGTAGGAATCATCGGTACACTCTGGGCAGCTTCTAACGGGGTAAATGCAGTTCGGAAAGCATTGAACCGCGCTTATGAGATAAAACCGAAGAGAATATTCATCATCTACCGTCTCTTATCCATACTGCTTACCATTGGGATGTTTTTTGTCGTCATTATTGCATTATTATTACCGGTGTTTGGAAAGATGATCGGAGAATATTTCTTCTCTTGGTTCGGTTTTTCAGCTGAGTTCTTGCAAATATGGGAGACGTTTCGTTGGGTGACTTCTTCTATCATCTTCTTTATTGCCCTTGTTGCATTGTATCGGCTTACTCCAAATCGGAGGGTGTACTTTAGGCATATTGTTTGGGGAGCGCTATTTTCCACGGTCGGCTTCCAATTGGTATCTTGGGCTTTTTCCTTTTATGTAGGAACACTTGGGAATTATTCAACAACCTATGGAAGTCTAGGAACAGTTATTGTACTTATGATCTGGTTTTATTTATTTGGAATGATTGTGCTGATTGGTGGAGTATTAAATGCTTCTCTGCATGAGCGGGCATGGAGCAAAAAGACGTTCGAATGAGGCGGTTGGGAGTCTGACTGCCTTATTTTAATGTGTAGACTGTTTGCACTATATTAATCGCCAACTATAACAGACTTTACTCCTGAATATTTAAATAGGTTACATATCTGTTGTAAAAGAAGGAAATGTGTTACAATCAAAAATGAAAAAACATTATAACAGGAGGGGTATATGTGAAGCGATTCGTATTATTGTTGGCTATTGGTTTGATCACTCTCTTAGCCGCGTGTGGCGGAGATGATAAAGAAAGCACTTCTGCGGGCGTTTCAGAATCTGAGGTGACGGATGAAGTTTGGGAGAAGATTCAGGATGAAGGTGTTTTGACAGTTGGCACTGCAGGAACGCTCTATCCATCGACTTATTATCCAGAAGACTCAGATGAACTGACGGGTTATGAAGTAGAAATCCAGAGGGAAATCGCCAATCGGTTAGGTGTTGATATCGAATTTGAAGTCATGGGATTTGACGCAATTCTTACAGCACTTGATTCAGGACGTATTGATATGACGGCGATGGGACTTCGCGGGGAGAGAAAAGAAAAGTTCTCTTACACACAACCGATTAAATATTCTTATGCAACGATGATCGTTCGAAAAGATGATCACTCGGGCATTAACAGTCTGGAAGACCTCGAAGGAAAAATTGCCGGCGGGGCTGCTACAACGGTATATAGTGAAATCGCTGAGAAATTTGGGGCAGAAGTAAAAACATACGGAAACGCGACTAATGATGCCTATTTAAGAGACGTACATAATGGTAGAACAGACGTCGTTATTAATGATTATTATTTACAAAGTCTTGCAATCCAGGCATTTCCTGAGTTTAATATTGAGCTCCATCCGGATTTGAAATTCCATACATCAACAGCAAGCATTGTTATGCCGAAACACGCAGATAAGCTGCATCAAGAGGTAGAACAAATAGTTGCGGACATGCTAGAAGATGGAACTTTAAAGAAAATATCAGAAGAGTTTTTTGATGGACAAGATGTGTCTGTAGAGCCGGAAGAAGATATTATAGAAATTGAAGGTATAGCGAAATAAGTAGGGATGCTCATGTTTGAAATAGATTATATCCAATTGAGTAGTTTATTTGACCTCGAGTTGGCGCTTGAAAGCTTGCCTTTCTTGTTAAAAGGTGTGCCGATGACATTGTATCTCTCCGTGCTTGGCATGGTGTTCGGTCTCGTGCTTGGTTTCTTTCTAGCCCTTGGAAGGGGTTCTGAAAGATTTATTTTAAGATTCCCATCAAGAGTTTATATTTCCTTTATACGCGGGACTCCAATGATCGTTTTTCTATTTATTCTTTATTTTGGGTTGCCTGTAATCGGGATCGAGCTTTCTGCATTTACGGCAGCAGTACTTGCATTTGGTCTGAATAGTGCGGCATATATAGCTGAAATTAATCGTTCCGCGTTAAATAGTATTGATGTTGGGCAATGGGAATCGGCAAAAGCGCTCAATATTCCTTACTGGACGACGATGAGGAAAATCATTTTGCCACAGGCGGTGAGGATTGCGATTCCGCCGTTATCGAACGTATTCTTAAGTATCGTAAAAGGAACTTCGCTTGCCGCGATGATTACGGTGCCTGAACTATTCCAGAAAGCTCAGATTATAGCTGGAAGAACGTTCGACTCGATGACAATGTATATATTGGTCGCTTTAATTTACTGGCCGATATGCGGACTAATATCTGTTCTGCAAGATCGTCTCGAAGACAGGTTTAGTGAATATCTATAAAAAAGTGAAACTTCATTCAGTGGGGTATCCTTACCTCCCCACTGAATGTTAGTTGAATCGAATTAGGGATTTACGGCTGTATATCCCCACCTTCACATATTGGGAGCATATCAAATTGAGGTGTGTGGACTTTTTTTACTTTCTAATGATACCCAGCTTACTAAAAAAACTTGACTTACTGTTGCTTTCCTTCCCTATCGAAGAATAAGGCACTGGCAATGCGAATGAAAACATGCGGGCCTCTACAAGAACGAACGGATCCGCATATTTTTTGTGCTGCCCGCGCGTATATTTTTCCATGAAGCGAAAAAACTATAGGAAAAGAAAGGATGGAGGTCCATGAACATTAAGCGTTTATCCGGTATGATTGCTGCATTTTTCATCCTGCTTACATTTCCTGTAGTATTTTTTGCTGAGGAAAAAAAAGAAACGGAAGAAAATTTTGAAATACCGAGTCATGTATTGGATATATCAAAGGAAAACACGGTGCAAAGTGACGATTCCGATAATGAAGTCGTTGAGCCGAGCAAGGAGACGAAGGAACTTCTGGACAGTGCCTCTGTTGCAATTGAAAACTCGGAGTTGATTCAACAGCTGAATGAGACAAGTATCGATCCGTCTCCAATTGGTTTCGGGTATCGTGGAGAGATTTATCTTGGGCGCTGGCCATTAAAGTACGAATCATTGGAAACAGGAGTGAATTGGGAATACCAGGCTATTAATAAAAATGAGTTCCAAAACGGTCCCGATGGTCAGCAGGAGATGAACTATATTCAACAGGAACATAAGGAAATTAAAGGAATGCTCACGAATAAGATTGCTAATGCAGAAACGGTAAGGAAAATGGTACTGCAAAAAGCGAAAGATAAAACCAAGCTTCCTCTTTCCTATGAAGTGGAGATAGGGCGGAATACAAAAATGGCTCATGGTTATCCTGTTCCTCCAGAAAAATTAGGAATTCTTGAAGCGTATACACCAGCTGTTCATGAAAAGGGCCGGGTAACTTTCGGAGAAGTATATATCCAATTAAAGGGAACAAAAAAACAACTAACAATTAAAAATGTAACAAAACAAGGAATCGGAGCATGGATTCCTGTCCAAAACCACCTATCCTATTCCTTCCAAGTGAAATAAACAGGCGGGACACGGGGGTCAGAGGCCATTTCCCCAAGAGGTGGGGCATTGCCTCAGGACCCCCGGTCCCGGTTGTCTTTAAAAAAACTGTTGCTTTTTTACTTTTAATGCTTTATTATGATGAAGTATTAAAGTGATGAAAGAGTAAAGATTTAAGGGGGAAGAAATAGGTGGAATGGGTAGTTCTTGTTTCCGTTCTTGTGCTGACTATCCTCAGCTTATTACGACTTAACGTTGTTTTAGCGCTGATCGCAGCTGGAATTGTTGCAGGCGTCATGTCAGGACTTTCATTTGTAGATACGATTGATTTACTTGTAAGTGGAATGGGTGGTCAGGCGAATACGGCTTTAAGTTATATTTTATTAGGAGCGTTCGCGATTGCTATTAGTCATACGGGAATAACAGGCTTTCTCGTGAATTTTGTAATCAATAAATTGTCTGGGAAGAGAGCAACGATATTACTTGTTATCGCTGGAATCGCTTGTCTATCTCAAAACGCGATTCCTGTGCATATCGCATTTATTCCCATTTTAATCCCACCGCTTCTGAAGTTGTTTAACAAGATGCGGATTGATCGCCGGGCTGTTGCTACAGCACTGACATTTGGTTTAAAAGCGCCGTATGTAATGCTTCCGTTAGGCTTTGGCGCTATTTTCCACGGTATCATTGTTGATGGCTTAGCGGAGAGTGGCATTGAGCTAACTGCATGGGACACAGCATTTGCTATGTCAATTCCTGGACTTGGAATGGTGGTTGGACTATTTGTCGCAATCTTTATTACGTACCGGAAAGAAAGAGACCCGGTGAAAGGATCTGGAGGGAGTGGCACTATAAATGTTGAGACGATAGGTGAAGAGGACCTTATCTTCAATAAGAAACATTTATTTACAATCTTCGCAATTGTAGCGGCTTTAGTCGTCCAAATTATAACACAAAATTTAATCCTTGGTGCGTTAGCTGGGCTGCTCGTTATGTTTGCCTTTCTCGTTGTTCCCTACCGGAATCTGGATAAAATTATGGCTGACGGAATTGGACTAATGGGAATGATTGCCTTTATTATGCTTGTTGCTTCCGGTTACGGAACAGTTTTACGCCAAACTGGAGCAGTCGATGCATTAGTTGAGGCTTCTGCTGGTTTTATTGGTGATAATCAGGCTGTCATTGCATTTGTTCTTTTATTAGTAGGACTTCTTGTAACTATGGGAATCGGTTCTTCATTCGGTACGATTCCGATTTTAGTTGCTTTATACGTTCCAATATGTGTAGCGGCAGGATTTTCGCCATTAGCAATTGCTACACTAATCGGAACGGCAGGTGCTCTTGGTGACGCAGGATCACCAGCTTCTGACAGTACCCTTGGACCGACATCCGGTTTAAATGCGGATGGTAATCATAACCATATCTGGGATACAGTTGTACCAACATTCATCCACTACAACATCCCACTGATCATATTCGGCTGGATTGCAGCAATGATCTTGTAGTTTTTTCGGGACATGGGGTCAGAGCATTTGTCCCGCACGAAGTGGGACAAATGCTCTGACCCCAACTGTCCCACTTCCGCATAATTTCGTCCTTACAGGTTATGCTAGGAAAAAAAGGGTGTTGTTGATGAAGCGTTTGTTAGGGTTTTGTTTCATTTTTGCACTGCTTCTTGGATTCAGTTTAGAGAATGAAGTTGATGCAAAGGGTTATGGCTGGGGCTATAAAAAAGGTCAGGGCGGAGAAATACCGGAAATCGGCTCCTATAATCCGCTTTTACAGGAATATGGCGCATATTTCGCCGATCAATCTGGCGGGAAATATATTTATTTAACGTTCGATAATGGCTATGAGGAAGGGTACACTCCGCAAATTTTAGACGTATTGAAAAAGGAAAATGTTCCAGCTACTTTCTTTGTCACCGGACATTATGTCGAGACCGCCCCTGAATTAGTAAAACGGATGGTTGATGAAGGGCATATTATTGGAAATCATTCCTATCATCATCCTGATTTCTCCATTTTAACGAAAGAAGCTATGCAAAAAGAACTTGAAGACTTGGCGGAAAAAGTGGGAGAAGTTTCCGATCAAAAAGATTTGAAATATCTGCGCCCCCCAAGAGGCATTTTCAGTGAGCAGACATTGGAATGGGCAAATGAATTAGGTTACATTCATATCTTTTGGTCGCTTGCATTTAAAGACTGGGAGACATCCAATCAGAAAGGCTGGCGTTATGCGTATGAAGAAGTGATGGAACAAATCCATCCAGGTGCAATAGTTTTACTTCATACAGTTTCTAAAGACAATGCCGAAGCGCTTGCTGCATTGATAACGGATTTAAAAGAAGAAGGATATCAATTTAAAAGTCTTGACGACCTTGTCCTCCGCGATCATATACCAGAGGTTATTTATGGCTATTAAGCATAAGAAAAATCGGGAAGCAGAACTACAGCTGCTTCCCGATATTTTTAGATTAAAATCATACCAAACTTTCTGATTCTTTGTTATAATAAGGAAAACTCATAAGAAAGTGGTGGAGTCACGATGATGAGAGAGGATTTAATTGCACCTAAACAATATAATATTGCGATGGAAGTCGAGAAATATGCGAAAGATAAAAACAAGAAAGCACTTATTTGGCTAGATGAAAACAATAATAAAAAAGAGATTACATATCAGGCATTAATGCGGAATGTAAACAAAATCGGGAATGTATTCCTGAACAGTGGTTTACAGCGAGGAGATAAAATTCTCATCATCATGCCACGACTCATTGAAACGTACGAAGTCTATTTAGCAGCATTAAAAACAGGAATCATAATTATTCCAAGCTCCGAAATGTTGAAGGCTAACGAATTGGAATATCGGATCCAACACGGGGAAGTTAGTGGCGTTGTAGCTTTTCATGAATCTACAAGCGAGGTAGGGAAAGTACCTAATTTTGCGGAACTAAAGAAATTTTCTGTGGGACATACCGTTGATGGTTGGGATTTCCTCGATGAAGCAAAAGCGAGTGCCAGTGATGAACTTGAAATGGCAGATACGACCAGGGAGACAATCGCATTTTTGCCATATACCTCGGGAACAACAGGAAATCCAAAAGGTGTTGTGCACACACATGCTTGGGGATTTGCTCATTTAAAGACAGCGCCAGAAAATTGGCTTGGCGTGGAAGAGGATGATTTAGTGTGGGCAACGGCAGGTCCAGGCTGGCAAAAATGGATCTGGAGTCCGTTTCTATCCGTACTAGGAACAGGAGCAACTGGATTTATTTATAGCGGTAAATTTGAACCGTCCAAATATCTGGAGCTCCTTCAGGATAATGAAATCAATGTGCTCTGTTGTACACCAACAGAATACCGCTTAATGGCGAAAGTCGAACATCTTGAAGATTATAAGCTGCCACATTTACGTAGTGCCGTCTCTGCTGGAGAGCCGCTAAACGTGGAAGTAATTGATACTTTCCGCAAGCATTTTGGGATTATGGTACGTGACGGCTACGGTCAGACAGAAAATACTCTACTCCTTGGCATTACGAAAGATATGGAAGTAAAGCCGGGTTCCATGGGCAAGCCAACGCCAGGTAATGAAGTGGAAATTATTGACGAAGATGGCAATATTGCAGATGTAAATATAGTTGGGGACATCGCAGTCCATATCGACAGTCCAGCTCTTTTCCGTGAATATTATAAGGATATGGAACGGACAAAAGCATCCCGACGAGGAGATTTTTATATTACCGGAGATCAGGCGCGCAAGGATGAGGACGGCTATTTCTGGTTTGAAGGCCGCCGGGATGATATCATTGTCAGCTCGGGGTATACGATTGGACCTTTTGAAGTAGAGGATGCGCTTGTGAAACATCCATTTGTTCAAGAATGTGCGGTAGTGGCAAGTCCAGATAAGGTTCGCGGAAGTATTGTAAAAGCATTTATCGTATTAAAGCAAAATGTGGACAAGAACGACCCAGGTTTGATTAAAGAATTACAAGATCATGTGAAACGTGAAACGGCACCATTCAGGTATCCGAGAGAAATAGAATTTATTGATGAACTTCCGAAAACATCTTCAGGGAAAATAAGAAGAATCGAATTACGTCAGAGAGAAATGAAGAACTTGTAAAATCTGATTTCTAGAATCATTAGTTTCCCAGGCGCACATTTTGGGTATACTACTATAGAATACTTAGAAATGAGGGATGATAGATGGCTACTAAAAACATCTACTCAATCTTCTTGACGAATTGCCAATTGTTAGTTTTACGGAAGAAATAAAGGAATCAATTTTTGGGATAACGATTATAAAAATGATGCTAAAAATATGAAATGAAAAAAGCGGATGAGATGAAACGAATCTCAATCTGCTTTTTCGTTCTATCAGACTATAAAATAAAATTGCTGTGGGTGATTTAGGTGTTCAGGGCTAGCCATGTCCGCTCTCTTCCCACGATAAATTTTTTTAGAAAAAGTTAGGCAAAACACTTGAAAGTCAAAATAGGTCAGAGTATAATGTAGTTAAAGTCAAAGATAGTCAAAGTCAAATTTGATCAATATAACACTACTTTAGGAGGAATGTAAGATGAAATGTCAACATTGCGGTCAGAATGAAGCAAATGTAAATGCGTCTGTTTTTGTGAACGGACAGCGTATGGAAATGCATCTATGTAACTCCTGTTTACGTGAAATACAAGGAAATATGATGAACCAGGCAAATAATTTCTTCTCTAATTTTAATCAAGGGCAAAATCCGTTTGAAAATCAATTCTTCCAAGCTGGAGGAAATGGACAAACAGGTGCACGTACAAAACAGCAAACAAGAAAACGTGAAGGTCTACTTGACCAATTAGGGAAAAATCTAACTGATTCAGCACGAGCAGGAGAAATCGATCCGATTATCGGACGCGATCAGGAAATTAAACGAGTCATTGAAACATTGAACAGAAGAAGTAAAAACAATCCGGTCCTTATCGGGGAACCAGGTGTAGGTAAAACGGCAATTGCAGAAGGTCTAGCACTACGAATTGTCGAAGGTACTGTTCCAAGTAAGTTACTCTCTAAAGAAGTATACTTGCTGGATGTCGCCTCTTTAGTTGCCAATACTGGTATTCGCGGTCAGTTCGAGGAACGAATGAAGAAACTGATCACAGAACTCCAGGAAAGAAAAGATGTCATCCTATTCATTGATGAGATCCACTTAATTGTAGGGGCAGGTACAGCAGAGAGTTCACAAATGGACGCAGGAAACATTCTTAAACCTGCTCTTGCCCGTGGGGAAATGCAATTAATTGGGGCAACGACACTTAAAGAATATCGTCAAATTGAAAAAGATCCGGCACTCGAACGTCGCCTGCAGCCAGTTATTGTAAAAGAACCGACGCTTGAACAAACGGTACAGATTTTACATGGAATTAAAGATCGCTATGAAGCGTTCCATGAAGTGAATTATTCTGATGATGTTATTGAAGCTTTTGCTACATTATCAGATCGCTATATCCAAGATCGTTTCTTGCCGGATAAGGCGATTGATTTAATGGATGAAGTCGGCTCCCGCTTGAATTTAAAAAATTCACAGCAAGATGCAAACTCCTTGCAACAACGCTTGGATGAAATTGTGAAGGAAAAACAAGAAGCAGCCGAACGCGAAGATTACGAACTTGCAGCAAATCTCCGTTACCAAGAAATCCAATTACAGAAACAATTGGAGAAAGCGGATGACAGTGAAAAAGTTACCGATGTAACAGTAGCAGATATTGAATTGATCGTTGAAGAAAAAACAGGGATCCCGGTAACGAAAATGCAAGCAGAAGAACAAAAGCAGATGAAGGGCCTTGCAACCCATTTACGTGGTAAAGTAATTGGACAAGATGAAGCGGTGGACAAAGTTGCTAAAGCAATCCGTCGTAGTCGTGCAGGCTTGAAATCGAAAGAACGTCCAATTGGTTCCTTCCTCTTCGTAGGTCCGACTGGTGTCGGTAAAACGGAACTGACGAAAGTTCTTGCAGAAGAATTATTCGGTAAACGTGACGCACTCATCCGTCTTGATATGAGTGAGTACATGGAGAAACATTCCGTGTCCAAGATTATCGGTTCACCACCAGGATATGTCGGCCATGAAGAAGCGGGCCAGCTAACCGAGAAAGTCCGCCATAATCCGTATTCCATCATTTTGCTGGATGAGATTGAAAAAGCACATCCAGACGTGCAAAATATGTTCCTGCAAATTATGGAAGATGGCCATTTGACAGACTCCCAAGGTAGAATGGTGAGCTTTAAAGAATCCGTCATAATTATGACAAGTAATGCTGGTACAGGTACGAAGAAAGTCAATGTTGGTTTCAATAACACACATGACGCCGTTTCGACCTTGGAAAACTTAAGTGATTTCTTCAAACCAGAGTTCTTGAACCGTTTCGATGCGATTGTAGAGTTCAACGAATTAACAAAAGAAAACTTATTATCTATTCTTGACCTTATGCTGCATGAGCTTGAAGAAACGATTGAGGAAAATGATATTGAAATCACAATTACAAGTGCAGCGAAAGAAAAACTGGTCGAACTTGGATACGACCCACGCTTCGGTGCAAGACCATTACGTCGTGTCATCCAAGATAAAATTGAAGACCAACTTACTGATTTAATTCTTGAGTCCGAATCCGTGGATAAGGTTCATATTGATGTAAAAGAAGATGAAATAATAGTAAAACAGGCTTAAAACTTGTTAATCCCGCCGCCCTAGTGCAGCGGGATTTTTTTCATGCTCATAAGCGGAATATTTCGGTGCAAAATAAGAGGGAGAAAGGGTGGTACCGATGAAAAAAGTACTCCATTTATTCTTCCTTTTATTACTTATGATCCCGCAAATTACATATACAGCACCTAACAGTGGCTTACGCGTCCATTTTATTGATGTTGGGCAAGGGGACAGTATGTTAATTGAAACTCCTGATAATCGGGCAATCTTAATCGATGGCGGTGTTCCTGAAGTGGGAAGTAAGCTCATATCATACTTAAAGGAGCAACACATCGAAGAAATTGATTTAATGATTGCGACCCACCCGGATTATGATCATATTGGCGGATTAATCGATGTGTTGGAGCATTTTCCTGTACGGAAAGTCTTGGAGAATGGAGAGGTTCAATTGACGAAAACCTTTGCCAAATATCGGTTCTATCTTTTCAAAGAACAAGTTCCCGTACAAATCGCTCAAGCAGATGACAAAATCATGTTAGCAGAAGATGTGCAACTGCACATTCTACATGCGGCAGATGAACATGCGGAAAATAGGAATCAATCAGCCATAGCGTTCAAGTTGTCCTATAATGAAATAGACTTTCTTTTTATGAGTGATGTGGAAGCGGAACAGGAAGAGGCAATTGCTGAAAAGTATGATGTCAATTCAGAAGTTTTAAAAGTCGCCCATCATGGCTCGAATTCCAGTAGTACATTAAAATTTCTCAAAAAAGTAAATCCAGAGGTGTCGATTATTACGTATAGTGCTTCGAATGATTACGGACATCCAGTCGAACGGGTAATTAACAATTTGGCCAAAGTTGAGAGTCAAATCTTCTCGACAGCAGGCTATGGTAATATTATAGTCGAGACGGACGGTAAACAGTATATCGTGATTCCTGAAATGCAGCCGATAGAAAGGTTCCTGAAAAGAATTAAGGATAGGGAATAAGAAAAAACCAGCAAATGATGCTGGCTTTTTTCGTGTTTCTTGAAGTGTACAGGCTACTTGGAATAAATCCAGTTTCCTTTCCCATTTTATAGAGCATGTGGCTTGATTGGGCAAATAAATCCAGTTTATTTTCCCATTGTATAGAGCAAGCGACTGGATTGGGCAAATAAAGTATGTTTCCTTTCCCATTGCATATAGCAAGCGACTAGATTGGGAAAATAAACTCTGTTTCCTTTCCCAATACATGAGGATACGGGCTGGATTGGTCGAATAACTCCCGTTTATTTTCCCATTGCATAGAGTAAGCAGCTTAATTGGGCAAACAAACTCCATTTACTTTCCCACCAAGGCGAATAATCTGCCTGTTTAGGAAAATAAAAACCTGGTTTCTTCCTACTCTAACATTTAACTTCAATTATGATAGACGCGGTTTAGGATGCGTGTTCTTTTGTCTGGAAGATATAAATACTCCAGACAAGCAGGAGAGCGCAGATGCTAATCGTTGTTACTGCTGAGCCGATGAGCGCTCCTGAGATGTCGCCGGTTTGCAAATAGTGCAAGGCGTGGTTTGAAAGATTGCTCGGGCTGTAATTCAATTTTTGTCCGAACATGCTTGTTACAACGCTCAAAACTATAATTGTTGCAATGGTACTGAACGCGACAAGTCCAGGTGATCTGAATACCGTATTATAAAAAATCGATAGTGTTACAACGAGGACGAACCAGAGTCCGTAAAAGAAAAGAAGGAGCAAAAAATCCCCGATTGGTATGAACTCATAGAGCATCCCGATATAATACCAGGCGAACAGCATGCTTACGATATAGGATACGAGTACGAGTGCGAGCAGAGCTGTCCATTTACTCATAATATAAGCCGTATAGGATACGGGCTTTACAAGAATCAGTTCCGCAATTCCGGATTTTCTTTCACCAGCAATCGTGCCCATGGAAATAAGAACGAAAATTAATATTCCTAAACTGCTGAGCTGACTTATACTCATCATGATGGCGTCAATCCCGGTGACTTGAGGCATCTCGAAAATCGCTCCGTCGGGGAGTCCACCGACTGCATCGAGAATTTGCGGTAAATAATAGTTTGATACAGGATCCATGACGGCAAGGAGAATGAGAACGATGGGTACCCAAATCCATTTCCTATCCCGAAAGTTACCAAGCAGTTCTTTCTTAACAAGCGTTTGCCACTGTCTCATTTCTTCACCGCCTTCATAAATAGGTCTTCAAGAGAAGCACGATTTAAATTAAAACCGATAATTGGCCAATTCTCTTCTGCTGCAGCTTGGAAAATCTCTTTCCGAGCTTGAGCAATATCAGCTACTGGAATTTTTATAATTTGCCGTTCGAGCGTACAGTCAGTTATACCCGGAAGTTGTTTTAGCTTCTCTAAATATCTTTGAGGATTTTCTTGAAATTCAACTTCAATGACAGACGTTTGATATTTTTCCCGTAACGCTTCCATTGAACCCGCCTCATTGATTTCTCCATCATGAAGCAAAAGAAGCTCATCACAAACTTCTTCGGCATCATTTAGGATATGGGTTGAGAAAAGAATCGTCATTTCTTTTTTCAACCGTTCGAGTAAGGTTAATACGTCGCGCCGGCCGATTGGATCAAGGGATGAAACTGGTTCATCAAGCAGCAGGAGTTGTGGAGAGTGGATAATCGCTTGGGCAATTCCGAGACGCTGCTTCATCCCTCCGGAAAAATCGCTAATCCGTTTGTCAAGTGCATTTGTAATCCCAACTTGTTCTGCTAAATCTTCTGCACGTCTCGCTGCTTCTTCTTTTGTCAGGCCAGCGATTTCTCCACTGAAAAGCAGAAATTCACGTGCGGTCATCCAACTAGGGAAAACAGGATACTGTGGCAAGTAGCCGATAAATTTACGAATATCCGCATTTGTTTCTTTACCGGAAAAAGTAACAGCACCATCCGTCTGTTTCAGCAGTCCAGCAAGGATCCGTAAGATTGTCGTTTTCCCGGCGCCATTCGGTCCAATTAGTGCAATACACTTCCCTTCAGGAAGAGAGAAGTCCACACCACGTACAGCAGTCATATTTTTGTACTCTTTACGTAAGCCTGTTACGGAAAGGATGCTCATCATTATTTTCTCCTTCCAAAGATAAAGTATAGAATCGGTCCAATCATCGTGAGGACTAGGATGATAACAAGCCATACCCAACGGTTACCCCGGACATTTTCTTCCTGTTTGATCCAGTCGAAAACTGCTACGACTATTAAGATTCCTTGGATAAAAAATATTGGTAAAATCAATCCCAAATTAATAGATTCCATCGCAAATTCATTCATATTTATCCCTCCAATTTTAACTGAATAATAGTGGAATAAGAATCGCAAGCCCGATAATTAGAATAAGTGTCATCCATGCTAAAGGACGAGCGAAATTAATCGTCCATCCGACACCGAATCTTTTTTCAAGAAATAATGCAGGATCATTCCTGTTGAAATAGATGACCCCAAGCTTCCAATATTTATCGTCATCGCGATTAATTGTTTTCCCATCATTAATCATTGTTCCATACTTTATTCGGCTCCCACCTTGACCCGTCGTAAACGAAAGGTAAATGGCTCCACCGATGAGCAAGACTGTGAAGCTCAACGTGATCATCAGAAAGACTTCAGGGCTAAAGTTAAAAAATAGGCTGATCTGCGCAAAGGCAAGGAGTAAGGTTAAGGCAATACCGCCGATAATGGTAAAAAGTGACCACCTTCTACGGAACATTGCATTTTGTTTCAATGATTTCTCCGGATTTTCACTATCTATCTGCTGCTTTGCCCGAGAGATGATTGTGTTTACAAATAAAAAGATTAGAGTCATATAAAGCATTAGAACTGGAAAAAGCAGTGCAGAGCGATATGATTTGTCCGCCCAGGTTGTTACTTCACCAGAGAAATTATATTGCATTGGAATTCGTTCAGGAAGTATATGATAATTTTTAAAGGTGAAAAATATAACGATAAATGTAGTGAAAAACGAGATTAAAAACCAGAGATTTGAATATCTTAATTTATCCTGGTAGAAATTCGTGCTAATAAAAAGACGCTCGCTTTTTCCTTCATTCCAATTTCTTTTTTCTTTCAGCTTTTTCATCTCAAGGTGGAATTTCAAATAAATGAGAAAGCTGACTAGTAGATATAAGATAATGGTAATGGCTAACTGGATTCCCAACACCTGTTCAGATACGTTCCAGTCTAAAGCGAATAAAACAATTAATAGAAGCAGGGCAAATATACTTGTGTATCCTGCATACTGCTTCCTCATTTTCTTTAACTCAGCGCTAGGATAAATTTTCTGGGGAATCGTAACTCCAAAGCTTTCCGTTCTCCGCGTCCAATAAGGGATGAACGTAATCGTTACTACTACTGGAATAAAAATCGTTAAAACGATGATTGGAAATAGGAACTCATTCATCTTCTCCACCTTCTTTCGTTAAAATTTGTTCATATACTTCTTGAGATAAACGGGCAAATTCCTCTGCACTAAAATCATGGACGATCGCTTCCGCAATGAGGGGCCGTAACGTTGCTTTAAGATTTGTGCGGTACGTTTTATCAGCCTTAAGAAAGCCGTCCGGATGAATCATCACTCCCCGGCTGCGGTGAATCTGGATATATCCTTCTTGCCGCAGCTGTTGATAAACTTTATTCACCGTGTGCAAATTAATTCCAATATCAGCAGCAAGTGCCCGAACAGAAGGCAAATCATCCCCAGGCCGCAAACTCCCCCGCGCAATCCCCTCAATAATCTGCTCCTTCAACTGAACATAAATCGGCTTATCCCCAGCCATATCTAGCTCTAAAAACATACACCCACCCACCTTTCACTGGGACACGGGGTCAGAGCATCTGTCCCACCCGTTTGTCTGTTATACTACTAATATAACAGAAAAACGAATTTTAAACAATAGGCATAAGCACCCTTTGCACCATACGTGAGAATGTTGAACAACAAAAAAGAGAGCAGTCTTCCTGCTCTCTTTTCAAATTTGTTCATATTGATCGATTATGCTTGCTAATAGCTTTTGAACCGATATTTGCTTTTTAATGGATAATTGCTGTAGACGATAAATTTGTTCTTTCAATTCAGGGAACTTCATCATATATTCCACAAGTTTAACAGCCTCATCATCAAATTCAACCGATTTGGAACGGTAAATCCGTTTAAATTCCTTCATCAATTCCTCGTGGTATGTATAATTGCCTACAAGATTATCGAGTGTAATGTTAAATACACTGCTAAGTTTAATTAAACTCTGTATATCAGGGGTCAGCTGGTTGTTTTCCCATTTTGTCACGGTAGAACGGGAAATCATTAATTGATCAGCAAGTCTTTGCTGTGTCCATTTTTTCTGTTCCCTTAAAAATTTTATATTGTAAGCGATTTGTTCAATCATTTAAGCATCACTACTTTTTTTAGAATCATATAATCGTTTAGACAATACATATGGTATCACGCAAAAAGACAATAAGTTCCACTACGCTTGTTCATTTAGTTAACATATGATAATATGTTCCTGATTAGAACGAAGGAGGTGATACTTTGTCACTAGGTTGCATGGTGTTATATCATCCATTAATCTCAAGTTATACAAAGAGCTTGCTATTACGAAGTGTGTTTAACAATCAGAGAATTGAAATAGAAGTGTTGGATAAGAAAACGACAATCATCTATCTTGAAGGGGTGGAGAAGTGTCAGGTTTGGCAGGCGACAATGGATTTTGAGAGCTCGGGTATCCAGACGGTGTATGCTTTCGAACATACAAAGGAAAGAGCATTGGAAGAAGCACTGAAGCAGTTTAAGACAGATAAGGAGAATCTAACTCAGTAACGGTGTATAGGAGCAAATAAAACACCAAAGCTGCCAGATATATCTGAACCAGCTTTGGTTATTTTAATATACGGCCTTTATTAGGGGGGAAGGATCCCCCACTGAATGAAGTTTCACTTTATGAAACCTCTATACCACTCGCTGCTGTTTCTACAGGTACGAATTGTTTGTAGGAGACATAGCTTTCCTTTGATATAACGAATAAATCATAAATCTCCTCATCTGGATTGACTTTCGCGAACACTTCAGGATAGGTTTCATTAGCTAATGCGATATATGGAAGCTTTAATACGGCTTTTAAGGAGCGGATATTCGTTTTACGAACCTTCATGAATATACCATCTATCCCTTGGGTGAAAAATAACTCGTCAAAAAACATATCCTTTGCCTGACGGTTATACCCTTTGCCAAAATAAGGCTTCCCAATCCAAGTGGCGAGGAATCCGTGATTCTCTTCAATATCAAATAAATTGATTGTACCAATCGGCTGCCCGAATTCATCTAGAATCGTTCGCGAAATCAACTCTTGGTTTTGTTCGGCTTCGATCGTCTGTCTTGTTACAAAATAAAATTCATCCAATGTGTCGGCTTTTTGTCTAACGTAGGGAAATACTTCAGGATGTGTCATCAATTCATACAGAACTGGCACCTCTTGTAATTCACGCATTTTTAGCATAAAAAAACCCTCCTTTATTCCAGGTGGGTATTATTCAAGGTGCAGCCACTAAAACAAGCGGTCCTCCTGAATCCTACCCACGAATTTTTATCCACGATATTACGTTAAAACTTGCGATAAACAAAAATTCGGGGTGGGAATCGAACCCACTAGAACCAGTATGAACATACCGGTGGCGCACCATTTGCCTTCCCTATTAAATTTCTTAATCGTACGGAATGCTGTAAGCCGTCATCTCTTTTCTACATGATGTAATCAATTTACTTAACTCATTCTACAACGGATTTTACAAAATGTGAATGGGTTTTTTAAAAAAATATTATTAAAAATTTTTTACTGATTTTGTTTCTTTTTCGTCTGATTTTTCTGCCGGGATTAAAGTATCCAAAGGCCCTGTGTCAAGCCTTCGAAAGCAACTTATGATCGGTTAATGAAAAACAAATTTGGGTGGATGCTGAACATTCACTGCCCCTTCTCTTTTCATGATAAAATAGGATGGAAGGGGTGAAGGATTTTGAAAAAAATTACCCGAATCACAACGCAACAGAAAAATACGAGCCGTTATAACATATTCCTTGATGATGGAAATGGTGAAGCTTTTGCATTCGGTGTCGATGAAGCAGTACTAATCGAATTCAGGCTGCGTAAGGGATTGGAACTAGATGAAGAGACAATCAAGAAAATAACGCAAAAAGAAAGGCTCCATCAGTTCTATACCCAATCTATTCATTTTTTAAGCTATCGAATGCGGACAAAAAAAGAAATTTATGACTATTTAATGAAGAAGGAATTAGAGCCTGAGTATATAGAGAAAATCATCGAGCGCCTGACGAAAGAAAAACTGCTGAACGATCGGGAATTTGCCGAAATGTTCATCCGCACCAGAATGAACACCTCGTCGAAAGGTCCAAAGCTGATTGAGCAGGAATTAAAAGAAAAAGGTGTCAGTGCGGCAATTATTGCAAGTGTCATTCCGATGTATGGGTATGAGGAGCAATATGATAAGGCGTATAAGTTTATGGAAAAGAAACTTCGGCAATCCACAAAGCATGCTTTTCGTAAACGGATGGAACAGCTTCAGATGAACTTGATTCAGAAAGGTTTTGCTAGCGATGTTGTGAAAGATGTTGCCTCGGAGTTTTTCGGTGAATTGGATACAGATGAAGAATGGGATGCTCTTGTTTTCCAAGGGGAGAAATTGGTGAGGAGACATGCAGCGAAGTTTTCCGGTTATGAGCTCCGAAACAAGATTAAAGAGGGATTGTACCGGAAAGGATTTCCCTTCGATTTAATTGAGCGGTTTATTGAAGAACAGATCGAACAGGAATAACAAATTTTCCCGCGAGGAGTTTGATTATTCCCTTCCTGGTGAAAAGTTGGTAAGCTAGAAGAAGGATAGGGGGAAACGACATGAATTATCGATATAGTGATTACTCCGTGGAGCAACTATATAAAGAAATTGGGGAATTAAAAGAAAAAGCACTGAAAGCGGAGCAGCAAGGGAATATTTCCGAAGTACAGATTAATGAAAGGAAAATGCAGGTTGCCATTTCCTACACGATGAACCCAGATGAATTCAAACCAGAAGAAATTTATCAATTGAAGATGGAGCCGGGTTTCCGATTTCAGATTGAGTACATAAACGGTATATTTGCTTGGGGATATCGAATTAATTTGCTTGATGAACGATATGAAGCGATAGAAGCATTGCCGATTTCACTACTTGGCAAAAAGGTGGATAAATAAAAGAACAGCAGGATAGCCTGCTGTTCTTATTTGGTATTATTATCTACATAAGGTTGTCACCTAATAGCTTGGTGACAACCTTCGTTTTCTAACGATAAATCAATTTAGGCGAGCGTGTCACTAGCATATAATTTCCGCTGCAGCTTATGCTCAGAGAAGATCCAACCTGTGTAGGAACTGATAACTTCAAGGTCTGGGTTGATTTTCACTACAGCGACAAATGGATAATAATCATTCGAGCGGTAGCGAAGGTCAATCAGTCTTACTTCGGTATAGGCATCGAACTCATTGATTTCCCAGCGGTAAACGGGGGAGAAGTTCAAGAATGCAGCAATATTTTCATCCGTCTTCGCTGTTTCAATAAGTGGAATTTCCGGTAAGGATATTTTCTCGAATTCATCTACAATTTCAATATGACGATTTTCCACTTTACCTACATAGAACCGATTTTTCGTCGTAATTGCGACCCGCCAATAATTTTGCTTTAATGTTGGTGAAGTTGCAATCTCTACTGTATCAGGAAAATGTTCTTTGATTTTATGAACGATTTCCCGTTTATCCAAGTATCGTTTAATATAGTAGAGGATGATGACCGTATAAATCGTGATCCACGTATAGGCGGGATTTGCCCCGAGTGACCAGGCGATGATTCCGACAACGTTCAATGTGAAAATATATGGATCGAACGTGTTGATGAAGCCTTTTGCAATCCATTTATTCGTAAACGGCCGGAAAGCTTGAGTTCCGTATGCATTGAAGAGATCAACTGTCACGTGAATGATCACGGCAAGGGCAGTCCAGAGCCATAAATGAAGAAAGCTTACTTCTGGGACGAATAAGTATATACCACCGGAAACGAGTAGCCCCCATAGGATAACGGCTGGGATCGAATGGCTTGCTCCTCTATGGTGCCGGATGTAGGTGGCGTTATCTTTCATTTTAAATACGGTATCAAAGTCTGGTGCATGGGACCCGACAATTGTTCCGACGAGTACAGCGTTAAAGAGCATTGGATCGCTCTGTACAACGGGGTCTAATGTTGCAAGTCCTGCAAGTGAGACGCCCATTACAATATGTGTAGCGGTATCCATAATTAAGGACACTTCCTATCGTTTTAATTATTATTAATCAATGTTCATAGTCAAAAACAGCAATAATTTTTTAGGTTACTTTTAATCGTATACATCAATTGTACCAAAGGAAGGTGGCACAATGGTAGAAGATATTTTACAAAATTTTAACATAAAAGCATTCGAATCTGATTTATTAACTTGGTATCATGAAAATAAGCGCATGCTCCCTTGGAGAGAGTCGAGGGACCCTTATCGTATTTGGGTATCTGAGATCATGCTGCAACAAACCAAAGTAGATACTGTTATCCCTTATTTTAAACGTTTTATGGAGAAATATCCAACCGTATACTCACTCGCAGAAGCCCCAGAAGAAGAAGTATTGAAAGAGTGGGAAGGGTTAGGATATTATTCACGGGCGAGGAACTTACATACAGCGGTACAGGAAGTCGTGGAAAATTATGGGGGAACCATTCCGGATGAAAAGAAGGAGTTGGGAAGCTTAAAAGGTGTCGGCCCCTACACTCAAGGAGCAATTCTGTCTATTGCATTTAATCAGCCAGAACCAGCCGTGGATGGAAATGTCATGCGCGTATTTTCCCGTTTGTTATTAATTAATGATGATATCGCTCGTCCGCGAACGAAAAAACATTTTGAAACAGTCGTTAGGGAAGTGATTTCAAAAGAAGATCCATCATCTTTTAATCAGGCGATTATGGACCTTGGTGCAACAATTTGCACACCGAAGTCACCTGCTTGCCTCGTCTGTCCCGTACTAGAACATTGCCGTGCCTTTGAAGTCGGTGCTCAAGCCGAATTACCAGTAAAATCGAAGGCGAAAAAACAAAAGCCAATATTTTATGCAGCACTAAAGGTGAAAAATGCGGACGGCAATTATTTAATTGAAAAACGACCGGAAACGGGATTGCTTGCGAATATGTACCAATTTCCAATGGTTCCGCTCAGCGAAGTTGCTCTAATCGATATCCCGAAGTGGTTTAAAAAAGAATATGGTGTTGATGTTAGGCTTGGGAAACGGGACGGCGATTTGAAACACGTCTTCAGCCATTTAATATGGGATATCGAAATTTACGAAGCCCAAACAGATGCGATCGAAGTGGCAGACAACCGCCTCCGTCTGGCGAGCCCAGACGAAATGAAAAAACTACCATTTCCTGTATCGCATTTAAGAATCCGCGGTTTTTAGACATTTTGGTGCCTAGTGCCTCTCCAAGCTTTCCAGAAGTAATATTTTCCTCCGTATAGTCCTGCGAGAAATGGATAAATTAACAACTACGGAGGTGATATTGATGGCTAACAACAACCCTAAAAACTCTAAGGCGGGCACCAATGTACAAAAAGTAAGACAGCAAAACCAAATGGCACAGCAAGGTCAATATGGGACAGAGTTTGCTTCTGAGACTGATGCACAAGAAGTAAAACGCAAAAACCAAAAGTCTCAACAAAACAAAAAATAACTTGGATAAAAAAGAGCTTCCGTTATAGGAGGCTCTTTTCCTTTATATTTTATATCATTCCCTTTATAATAGATAAGATATAAAAAGAAAAGAGTAATTAACGTAAAAGGAAGGTTGATCCAAGTGGTTGCTCCGGAGCCTGGTTCTAGAATAGAAATACAAAGCTATAAACATAATGGGACGGTTCATCGCATATGGGAAAGCAGCCTAGTTTTAAAAGGTACGGAGTCAGAAATAATCGGGGCAAATGATCGGACAAAGGTGAAGGAAAGTGATGGTAGAGTATGGTTGACAAGGGAACCGGCAATCTGTTATTTCCATTCCGAACACTGGTTTAATATTATCGGCATGATCCGAAATAACGGCATACATTATTATTGCAATCTTAGTTCTCCATTCATATATGAAGATAAAGCCCTGAAATATATTGATTATGATTTGGATGTGAGAGTGTTTCCGGACATGACGTATGAGCTGCTTGATGAAGATGAATATGATCTCCATAGGAAATTGATGAATTATCCGATTGAAATCGACCGGATCTTACAAAAAAACTTAAGATTATTGAAACATTGGATCCATCAGCAGAAAGGTCCCTTCGCACCGGATTTCGTCGATAATTGGTATGAACGATACCTTACATACCGTTAGATTGAAATCGATCTAAATGCTTTGTTACAAATTGTAGCAAGGCATTTTGTTTTACAAGTGAAAGGAAAAAGGTTAACAATAGATGGGTAACTATTATTTATAGCACGTATAAGAGGAAGATGACTGCATGAGTAGTATTAGACAATATATGGAATTTGTAAAGCCATATAAGTGGAAGATTTTCCTGACGATTTTAATCGGGATTTTAAAATTCGGAATCCCTTTGTTAATGCCACTGATACTTAAATATGTCCTTGATGATATTATTTATGTGGAGACATTGACAACGGATGAGAAAGTAACCCAACTTTTATGGGTAATGGGAATCGCCTTTCTGATATTCTTAATCATCCGTCCACCGATTGAATATGCTAGACAATATTACGCCCAGTGGGTCGGAAACACGGTTCTTTTCGATATTCGTGATAAGCTTTTTGACCATATTCAAAAGCTCAGTTTAAAGTATTATTCGAAGACAAAATCCGGTGAAATAATTTCCCGGGTAATAAATGATGTCGAACAAACGAAGAATTTCGTGATGACCGGGTTAATGAACGTGTGGCTGGATTTAATTACTATATTTATTGCACTTGGCATCATGTTTGCTATGGATATTCCGTTAACACTCGTCGCTATTGCGCTCTTTCCGTTTTTCGGATTTGCAATTAAATATTTTTATAGTCGACTCAGGCAGCTTACAAGAGAACGGTCACAGAAATTGGCAGAGGTTCAGGGCCATCTCCATGAACGAATTCAAGGAGTACCTGTCACCCGTAGCTTCGCGTTGGAGGATTATGAGCAGGAACAATTTGGTAAGCGAAACTCTGGCTTTCTGAATAAAGCCCTAGAACATACAGACTGGAATGCGAAAACATTTGCCGTCACGAACACAATCACAGACCTTGCTCCACTGCTCGTGATTGCTTATGCAGGTTACCAGGTGATTAATGGGAATGTGACAGTCGGTACGATGGTTGCCTTTGTCGGGTTCATGGACCGGGTGTATAGCCCGTTACGCCGTTTAGTCAACTCATCCACTGTCCTAGTCCAATCAATTGCTTCGATTGACCGGGTATTCGAATTCATGAATGAAAAATATGATATTACGGATAAAGAGGGCGCCGAGCAATTGGACCGAGTGGAAGGTACGGTGGAGTTCGAACATGTTTCATTCCATTATGATGAGGATGAATTGCAAGTACTGAAAGATGTGAACCTCAAAGTGGAAAAAGGGGAAACCGTTGCCCTTGTTGGAATGAGCGGTGGCGGGAAATCAACACTTATTAGCTTGATTCCGCGTTTTTACGATGTGACCGGTGGAGCAATCCGAGTAGACGGTACAGATATTCGGGATGTAAAAGCACGCTCTTTACGGAATAATATTGGGATGGTTTTACAGGACAATATTTTATTTAGTGAATCGATTGCAATGAATATCCGAATGGGGAATCCGTATGCCTCGGATGAAGAGGTAATTGAAGCGGCAAAAGCAGCGAATGCTCATGATTTTATTATGAGTCTCCCGAAAGGCTACGATACATTAGTCGGTGAACGAGGAGTGAAATTATCCGGTGGTCAGAAACAACGAATCGCAATCGCCCGTGTATTCTTGAAAAACCCACCAATTCTCATATTCGATGAAGCAACATCAGCTCTTGACTTGGAGAGTGAATCATTGATCCAGGAAACGATGGAAAAACTTGCTGCGGAGCGGACAACTTTTATCGTTGCCCATCGCCTTGCTACTATTACCCATGCCGATACAATCGTCGTTATCGAAAACGCGAAAATCGTGGAAAAAGGTTCACATGAAGAGTTAATGAAGAAACAAGGAAGTTACTTTGATTTATATGAAATCCAGAATTTAGATAATGGTATCAAGATATAAAAAACAGGAAGAAATCCGTTAAAAGATTTCTTCCTGTTTTTGTTTTATCTCATTTGTTCAAAGGCTCGGTCAACAGCTGCGATTGTGTCATCAATATCTTTCTCTGTATGCTCCGTCGTTAGGAACCAGGCTTCGTATTTCGATGGGGCCAAGTTTATTCCTTCATGTAGCATCAGTTGGAAGAACTTCGCGAAAGCCTCACCGTCGGTTGCCTCGGATTCCGCGTAGTTTGTTACTTCTTCTGTACCGAAGAACACGGTTAATGCTCCGCGCAGACGATTGATTGTAATATCAATTTGATGTTTCGCTGCTTTTTCTAAAATACCTGCTTCAAGCTGTGCACCAAGCTTCTCCAACCTGTCGTAAACACCTTCTTCTTGAAGCACTTCCAAACAGGCAATCCCCGCAGCCATGGATAACGGGTTACCTGACATCGTGCCTGCCTGATAAGCTGGACCGAGCGGGGCAACTTGTTCCATTATATCTTTCCGCCCGCCATAAGCACCGATTGGCAAGCCGCCACCGATGATTTTACCCATTGCTGTCATATCCGGTTCGACACCGTACACTTGCTGGGCACTTCCATAAGTGAAGCGGAATGCAGAAATGACTTCATCATAAATAACGAGTGCACCTGCCGCGTGGGCAAGGTCATTTACGCCTTGAAGGAACCCGTCATGTGGTGTCACGATTCCGAAGTTCCCGACAATCGGTTCCACAAGAACTGCAGCTACTTGATCCTTCCATTTTTCTAATGCTTCTTTTAGTCCTGCTAAATCATTGAAAGGAACAGTGATGACATCATTGGCCGTTGTTTGTGGAACACCAGCTGAATCCGGTGTTCCTAATGTGGAAGGTCCTGAGCCTGCTTCAACGAGCACTGCATCAAAATGTCCGTGGTAGCACCCAGCGAATTTGATGATTTTATCTCGTCCGGTATATGCACGAGCGACACGGATAGTTGTCATTACTGCTTCTGTTCCCGAGTTATTAAAACGGACTTTTTCAAGGGAAGGAATTGCCTCTTTTAACATTTTCGCAAATTTATTTTCAAGACTCGTTGGTGCTCCGTAAAGCACCCCTTTTGCCGCTTGTTCTTGAATCGTTTTCGTTATATGTGGGTGTGCATGTCCCGTAATGATTGGACCATATGCCGCTAAATAATCAATATATTTATTTCCGTCGACATCGTAAAAATAAGGACCTTCAGCACGATCCATATAGACAGGTGAACCACCACCTACTGCTTTATAAGAGCGGGAAGGGGAATTCACTCCTCCGACAATATGTTCTAATGCTTCTTGATGCAATTTTTCTGATGTTTGATGATTCATCGTTAAGCCTCCTTGTTCATGAGTTATTACAGTAATACATATAATGAATAGATGCCTATTTACTATATCAAATATTATCATTTCGTACATAATGAATTAAAGCATTTTTTAAGGAATCCAGTTACTGTCTATGATATAGTGGGTATAAAGTAGAACTTCATTCTGTGGGGCTGTACTTCACTTTCACGGAATGTTAGTCGAATTAACCGGGCAGTTACTGGTTGCTGCAACTCCCACTTAGAAACTGAAATGTCTGCTGGAGCTTGATGTGGGGGCTATACCCAGTTACACCGCGATAAAAGAGATGGAGGAATTTTCATGACAGTTGAATTAGGAAAAGAAGTTAACAATTTCACTATACAGAATCAGTCCGGAGAGGAAATCAGTTTGAGTGATTATAGGGGGAAATATGTCATTCTTTATTTTTACCCGAAAGATATGACGCCAGGCTGTACAACGCAGGCTTGTGATTTTAGAGATAATCATGAGAAATTCAGTGAGCTGGATGCAGCGATTCTTGGAGTAAGTCCAGATCCGGTGGAAAGACATCAGAAATTCATCGAAAAACATGATTTGCCATTTGAATTATTGGCGGATGAGAACCATGAATTAGCTAAAGCCTTTGATGTTTGGAAGTTGAAGAAGAATTTTGGACGAGAATATTATGGAGTTGAACGCTCTACTTTTATTATTGATAAAGAAGGAAAGTTATTAAAAGAATACCGTAAAGTCCGAGTGAAAGGGCATGTGGAAGAGGCACTGAAATATTTACGTGATGAAGTTCATGCATAATAGAACATAATCTATAGGGATGAGGAGTGATTTCATGATTGTATTTTCAGCTAAAGTAGCAGACAAGCATCAAGAAAAATTGATAAAGACTTTTCCAGAGCAGCAATTTATTTTTGGCGAAACTGATGCAGAAGTGGAGAGGCACTTGGAGAAGGCAGAAGTATATGTTACGTACGGAAATGATGTGACGAAAGAGTTGCTTGAAAAAGCACCTAACGTAAAATGGATCGCTTGCTTATCTGCGGGAGTGGATGGCTTTCCGTTTGAACGCTTGAAAGAAAAGGGGATCCTGCTTACAAACGCGCGAGGCATCCATAAGACGCAAATGGCCGAATATGCAATTGCAATGCTTCTTCAAGTATACCGCAATTCGAAAACCATTATTGAAAATGAGCGTCATTCCAAGTGGGATAAAGGAGTAAGGGTTCAAGAAATTACCGGAAAGACATTACTCATCCTTGGAACGGGTGCAATCGGTGGCGAAACTGCAAGACTGGCGAAAGCATTTCAAATGAATGTAATAGGAATTTCCCGGAGCGGGAAAGCAGCTGAGCATTTTGATGAAGTATATAACACAGCGGAATTACTGCATATTTTACCTAAAGCGGATTTAATTGTTTCTGTTCTACCGAGTACAGAGGAAACGAAACAGCTTTTAACTTATGAACATTTTAAAGCAATGAAAGAATCCGCCGTGTTTTTAAATATGGGCCGAGGAGATGTATTGGTTGAAGAAGATCTGCTGCGGGCGATACGCAACGAAGAAATTGGCCATGCTGTTCTTGATGTCTTTAAAGAGGAGCCACTCCCTAAAGAGCATGGCTTCTGGAAAGAAGAGAATATTACAATCACCCCACACATCTCTGGTCTTTCTCCAGAATATGTGAAACGGGCATTGGATATCTTCCATAAGAACCTTGCCGTATATGTAAGTAATAAGGGTGAATACATCAATAAAATTGATTTAACTCGCGGTTATTAATTAATATTAGCAGATAATTGATAAGTTTTCACTATTCTCAAGCTACTTATATTGACTAGAATTGAGAATAACGGTACACTGATTATAAAGATTATTAATTAATAATATAAGTTGTATGTTATATTATCTATTAGATTGAATATTTAATTGAAAGCGAGGTTGCTGTGATGTCTGAAAAAAGACTGCGAGATGCGATTGATACATTAAAAGAATCAGGCGTCCGGATTACTCCACAACGTCATGCAGTTCTCGAATTCCTTCTAAGTTCGATGACTCACCCTACAGCGGACGAGATTTATAAAGGGCTGGAGGGGAAGTTTCCTAATATGAGTGTTGCAACAGTTTACAATAATTTACGTGTGTTGAAAGAAATCGGGCTCGTACGTGAACTAACCTATGGAGATTCCTCCAGCAGGTTTGATTGCACTACAACCGACCATTACCATATTATTTGTAACAGTTGCGGTAAGATTGTAGATTTTCATTACCCATCATTGGATGAAGTAGAATCTCTGGCAGAACAAGTAGCGGGCTTTAACATTAGCCACCACCGCCTAGAATTGTATGGAACTTGTGAAGAGTGCAGTAAGGTAGCAACAGAGAAACATTAATTTAAACTAAAGTCACCTGGGATGATACCCCGGGTGACTTTTTTAATCGGTTGATTGATTTTTTTGTTTGGCATATTTACGTTTATTGTATTTCTCGTCAAACTCCATACCTTCTAAATCTTTATCTAATGTGAGCGGTTGTTTGCAGTGCATGCACGCATCAACCCGTCCGAGCATTTTTGTCGGTTTCTCACAACTGGGACATATTATCGGGACGGCTCGGAGCGAGAGTGTACCGATCCATAAATAGACAATTAAGCTCGCGAAGATTGCTAATAGACCAAATATGAAGAAGATAACCATCAACCATTCTCTACTTTTGAAAATCAACCCTACATACATAAGAAGAATTCCAGCAAAAATCAAGATTAAAGCAAATGAACGGATTTTATTTATTTTACTCGAATAGACTAATTGTGACATGTTTTTTCAGATTCCTCCCTTAGTATTCCATTTGTAGTATAGCATATTTTCTTTGAAATTGAGGATTAAAAGGTTAGGGATTCGTGATAGGTTCGGATTCTAGTAAAATAAAAATGAGAAATGGAATCATGATGTCATTTTACTATATAATAGAAGCGTTTATTTTCTTGTTTTGAACGTAATTAAAAGATAATTTAGATTTTCTTTATTTCGTTGACTTCCAATTTATATCATGGTACATTAATAACCGTCGCCAAAAGCGAAAGAGATTCAAACGACTTAGCGACAATAAATAAAAAATAGTCGTTGACAGGATATTACATTCATGTTATATTAGATAAGTCGCCGTTAAGAAAACGGCAGAAAATTTGCTCTTTGAAAACTGAACAAAACAACCAGTATGAAAAAAGAGGTAAGAAGAAACGTTGGATTTATCTAACGAGAGCTTTTTATCCCTTGAATCAATTTTTGAAGCTAAGAATAGATGACGGTGTCATCTATTACAAACACTTTTATGGAGAGTTTGATCTTG
>NZ_WOWT01000016.1:0-91682 GCF_009746545.1 Oceanobacillus sp. AG | reverse complement strand
CACTTCGAGTGAGTAAGATCCCTCAGAGACGATGAGGTTGATAGGTTCGAGGTAGAAGCATGGTGACATGTGGAGCTGACGAATACTAATCGATCGAGGACTTAACTAACTTCTATTTTGATGTCGTGATCTACTCTTATTTAGTTTTCAGGGTACAAACATAAACTTGCATTAGGATTATATTTTGTTATAATGTAGTATATGTCTGGTAACGATGGCGGAGAGGTCACACCTGTTCCCATACCGAACACAGCAGTTAAGCTTTCCAGCGCCGATGGTAGTTGAGACTTTGTCTCTGCGAGAGTAGGACGTTGCCAGGCAGATACCAATTTACATCATATTATTCCACAGTAGCTCAGTGGTAGAGCAATCGGCTGTTAACCGATCGGTCGTAGGTTCGAATCCTACCTGTGGAGCCATTTTTATGTCTATATTTAAAACTTGCTTCCATAGCTCAGTAGGTAGAGCGCTTCCATGGTAAGGAAGAGGTCGCAGGTTCAAATCCTGTTGGAAGCTCTTGATGAAACGCTTGTCCTTAAAATAGGGGATAGAGCGTTTTTTGTTTGTAATAAATATAAAGGACTTTATTGTTTTATCTAGAATAAATTTACGTCCCCAATTAATTTAAAGTGAATATAAGAATTATTGTATTATAAAGTTATAATAAATAAATGGAGGCGGAGCCATTGATTATAAAGTCATCTACCTCGTTAAGAAATGATTAAAATTCCATTTCTAAATTGGCACACGAGAAAGGGAAACCTGTTTATATTACAAAGAACGGAGAAGGCGACCTTGTTCTCATGAGCATTGATGCATTTGAAAAAAGAGAAGCAATCATTGATTTTGAAAAAAGAGAAGCAATCATTGATTTAAAAGAAAAACTATTAGTAGCTGAGGAACAGCGACTAAGTGGTGATAAAACGATACCACTTGATTCTGTCTTCAAAGAATCAAGGAGAAAATTGATGAAAAACTATGACGTAGAACTACTTCCCGCAGCTGATGATGCCCTTGATAATATCTTTGATTATATTTAATGGATAATCCTGAAGCTGCGAATGAAGTATTGGATCGAATTATGACCTCTTTAAAGCGTCTTGAAAATTTTCCGTATTCTGGTTCAAAGGTAATGGCAGAAAGTCTCAATCACTTCGAATTTAGAATGGTTGTTTCTGAGCCTTATATAGTTTTTTATCGAGTTATAGAATACACTGAAATACTGCCATTCCATACATGAAATGAATCAAAGGTCAAGTGCAGTTTTACGGTTAAAATTAGGAGAAGGTTCTTAAAATGTATGTAAATGCTCCCCATTTTCAGTGACGAAACAGTGACGACTTTATGGTTATATAAGTCATTTATGTTCAATTGATTTTCTAAAAGTGTTCATTTTACAGGGTTTTAGTCGTATAAGTTGCTTATATTTTTAACGATTTACCATGGTAGGGAGAAGAGGGCGTCGGTTCGATTCCGGCTGGAAGCTCTTGATGAAACGCTTGTCCTTTATCTATATGGGAGGATGGAGCGTTTTTTGTTTATAAATAAATAGGGGTACTAACGTTGACTATAAAGTCATCTGCCTCCTCAAGAAGTGGTAATAATTCGCTCTCTAAATTAGCACAAGAGAAACCTTTCTAAGAATGGAGTAGGTAATCTTGTTCTCGACTCGAGTAGTAATGCATTTCAAAGGGAACCAGACGGATTAATCCGTCTGGTTTATTTGTGCGATGGCTAAAGAAGGAATGCTTAGTAATTCTTTTGATGAGGAATTATTCTTTTCCATATATTTTTTAACTAAATAATAACCGACACAATAACCAGCCATTTTTGGGTAACGATGTTGACCATATAAAATAGCATCATGCTTACGGTATGCCTTTGGAAGATGGATAGAAGGAAGGATAAAATTTTTCCAGATTTTCTCTAACTCTTCGTCTGAATAATATTCCGTCCAATCTGCACAATACTTTTTCCCGAATCGTTCCATGACCGCATGTTCCGCTAGTCCTTCTAGGATAATTGAATCCAATAAGTTGTAGTCCTCTACTTTCCTATCATATTTGGCGAGCCGGCAAACATGATGGTATTCATGCGTCAGCAGCGCTTTAATTTCAGTTTTTGAATTATCCCCGGAAATAAATAAAAATAGCTTATCATGAAAGGATAGACCGGCTTTTCCATTGAATGTTTCTCTTAATTCCGTACTATTCCGATCAGACGGAAAGATAAAGACGGGGATGTTCGGTCCATCCCATAGTTGTCTCAACGCTTGTGTTTCTTCATCTATAAATTTCCAACTATTCTTATCCAATAAAATACGAATTTGTTTCTCCACGTCTTGGAAAGGTGGTTGATACATACCATACATCGTTAAATATTGATAGATTTCTGCTGCAGAAACATCCGAAAAATAATTAACTAATAACTCACACATAGCAATCGGTTTATTCCATAAATCAATTAACCATTTATCAGTTTGAACGACACCCATTTTTGAAGCCTCCATATCATATTATTAATTATTACATTCAGGTGGGATAAATATGTGTATTCGAAAAGCCACGGTGGTTGAATTGGAATATATTTTAGAGCACTCCCCTACTGTCATGCAGGAGGCGACAATGGGGTACAGGAAAGGAAATATAATTACGGCGTCCGAGCTGATGTCACAAACGTTAGCGAACAATGGATATTATCTAGTCTTTGTGGAAGATAGAATAAATAAAGGGTGGCTTGGTGTTTGTGACTTTTATAATTTAGATTCCGAAGAAATACAGGGAATGGTAGTGGAGTTGTATGTTTTTCCAGAATTTCGGCAGCAGGGTATTGCTACGCGTCTACTGGAATATGCGTTAAAAAGCATGAAAGAAAAAGGAATTAAACATGTACAGTTGAATGTTTATTCTGGTAATCAGGCTAAACGTTTATACGAAGAATTAGGATTCCATGAGGTCTCGACTGTGATGGAAAAGAAATTGTGAAGTCTAACCTATAGATTATAAAGGTTAAAATCCAAATTTATTTTTAACACGAATTGCGTGGTACATGATCCTCGCATGATGATTATGCGGAAGTCGCCCGTGCAAATGGGGTTGTAGACATTCTAAGAACTTCTGATCACAATATCTCCGGTCCACGCCACGCTGCAAGCAAAGGTCATGTTGCATGCAGCATGCATCCACTGGATTGGTCGGATATCCCGGACCACTGCAGCTGGGACCACACCAATGATACCCAGGAAATATACATTTTCCGCGTCTATTTTTATCACGCATAATAACCCCTCCTCTTAAATTAAGATATGAAAAAAGGGGACACGGGGTCAGAGCATTTGTCCCTGTCAAGGTGGGACAAATGCTCTGACCCCGTGTCCCAATTTTTAAAACTCCTGTTATAATACAATTTTCAAGTTCATGTGCAAGTGATATAATACTGGTACGATCCTTTTTTATTATCGGGAGGCAGAAGTTATGCTTGAGCTGTTGATTACAATGATTGAGCGGATTGGAATTATTGTAACATTGGCATTTCTATTAACCCGTTTTCGCTTTTTAAGAAATATGCTGAATCAGGAAAAACTTGATCGTAAACAGCAGTGGACTGCTATCTTGTTCTTTGGGTTTTTCGGAATCATTGGAACGTATACTGGCTTAAGTGTGAATCCGGAAAATGTCCAAATCAACCGGTGGATGACGGAGCTGACGATTGATGAAGCAATTGCGAATTCGCGGGTAATCGGTGTCGTGATTGCGAGTCTGCTTGGAGGTCCAGCTGTCGGGATTGGGGCCGGATTAATTGCCGGGATTCACCGGTTTACGTTGGGTGGTTTTACTGCAATAGCATGTGGAAGTGCAACAATCATTGCCGGGATATTGACCTGCCTCCTCTATAGAAGGAAAAAGCTAGTAAAGCTGCGTACAGCTTTCTTCATTGGTGCCCTTGCGGAAGCATTGCAAATGATCATTATCTTAATCGTAGCGAAACCCTTTGACCAGGCACTCGCAGTTGTAAATATAATAGGCATCCCAATGATTGTTGCGAATGGCTTAGGAACAGCTCTCGTATTGTTAATTATTAAGTCTGTCGTTTCCGAAGAAGATAAAGCGGGTGCAGTACAAGCGCAAAAAACACTACGGATTGCTGATAAGACGCTTGCACATATGCGCAGCGGGTTACATACGGTTTCTGCACTTGAGGTTTGTAAGATTATTTATGGGGAAATCCGGGCAAGTGCCGTCTCCATGACGAACAAAACAGATATATTAGCTCATGTTGGACTTGGTGATGATCACCATGAGGCAGAATCACCAATTAAAACAAAAATCACGCACACGACAATTGAACGAGGAGAGCTCATGATTGCTAACTATGACTCAATCCATTGCCAGGTTGAGAACTGTCCGCTCGGCGCGGCAATTATCGCTCCACTTATTCAGCAAAATGAAGTGATTGGGACATTGAAATTTTATTTTAGCTCTGAAAGCGTTATCTCCAGTGTGGATGTCGAGTTAATAACTGGTCTAAGTAAAATGATTAGTCACCAGCTGGAAATTGCAGCAGCAGACAAGGTGTTCCAGTTGGCGAAAGAAGCTGAGGTAAAGGCGCTTCAAGCACAGATTAGTCCTCATTTTCTATTTAATACATTAAGTACGATTACATCACTCATTCGAATCAATCCATTAGGAGCGAGAAAGCTGTTAGTTTCTTTATCCCATTTTTTAAGAAGAAATTTAGCGAATACGACGGAAACGCAAATTACATTAGAAGAGGAAATGCAACATGTCGAAGCATACTTAGCAATTAAAGAATTTCGTTTTTCAAATCGCCTAACGATTCATTATGAGATTGATCAGTCCGCACTTTCTCAGCGGATTCCACCTTTAACATTACAGCCAATTGTTGAAAATGCGATTATCCATGGATTTAAAGATAAAGAGAAGGATTGTTTGTTGGAAATTCATATCGACAAACAAGAAGAATCTGTTGTTATCCAAGTTATAGATAATGGAAAAGGCATGCCTGGAGATATCGTAGAACAATTCACGCAAGCCCCTGTTCATTCAGAGGAGGGGAGCGGTCTCGCGCTTTACAATGTGAATCGACGACTTGTCATGATGTTTGGTGAGGAGACGAAACTTCATATAGATAGTGAGCCAGGAAAAGGGACGAAGATACATTTTTCCATACCAATAGAGGAGGTTATAGAAAAATGGACAGGGTAATACGCACAATTGTCGTTGATGATGAATTATATAACCGCGAAGATCTGAAACATTTACTAGGGAGTTATCCGCAAGTGGAAGTTGTTGGGGAAGCAGAATCTGGTGAGGAAGCGGTGATGAAAGTCATCCAATTGAAGCCGGATGTTGTGTTTCTCGATATTGAGATGCCAAAGATGAGCGGGATGGAAGTGGCTAAAAATATGCGCGAATTGAAAAATCCTCCGCTCATTGTTTTTGCTACGGCTTATCCTCAATTTGCAGTAGAAGCTTTTCGTTACGATGCGGTGGACTATTTATTGAAGCCGTATGATGAGGAACTGTTAAGGGAGACGATTGACAGGATTATAGGGAAAATTGGCCCTGGACGGGAATTACCCGCGAACCGGTTAAATGGAAAGCTGGCTGTGCAATCGGACGGGGAAATATCGTACATTGAACCGGAAGATATATTATATATTGCTAAAAGCGAAAAGTATTCTAATGTCGTCACGAAACATGGTGAGTTTGATTCGAATCTGCCACTGAAGGACTTGGGGAATAAGTTAGCTGAATTTGGTTTCTTCCGTATTCATAAAAGTACCCTTGTTAATTTACATTATGTACAGCGGCTCACTCCATGGTTTAATGGAGCTTATCATTTGGAGCTGAGGGAAACAGAAGAAAGGCTCTCTGTCAGCAGGAATTATGTGAAAGATTTACGGAAGGAACTGGAAATCTAGCTGCAATCGATTTGCATCTTATATGTACAAATCTGCATCTTAATTCGTTTATTTTACTTCTTACTTAAAAAAGCATCTCCTTTTACTGAATTTGTCCTATAATTAGAAAATAAACAAAAACAAGAGGGGGGACTTTCCTTGTACACGTTTCTAGGAGGAATAGCATTACTTATAATCGGGTATTTCACGTATGGAAAGTTTATCGAGAAAATGTTTGGCGTCAAAAATGAGCGACCAACACCAGCTTATGTAAATAGTGATGGTGTGGACTACATACCGATGAGCACACTGAAAAACTCTTTAATTCAACTATTGAACATCGCTGGTACGGGGCCTGTTTTCGGTCCTATTATGGGGGCTTTATACGGACCGGCAGCATTTATATGGATTGTGGTAGGGTGTATTTTTGCAGGAGCAGTGCATGACTATTTAACAGGTATGATTTCAATCCGAAACCGTGGCGCTCATTTACCGGAACTTGCAAGTAAATTCCTAGGTAAAGTGATGAAACATATTGTGAACGGTTTCGCAGTCTTACTCCTGCTCCTTGTCGGAACTGTATTTGTTACGACTCCAGCAGAGTTAATGAGTTTGCTGACAGATGGAAAAGTAGCTGCATGGATCTTTGTCCTTTTCATCTTTGCGTATTATATTATAGCTACAGTTCTTCCGGTCGATAAAATTATTGGAAGACTATACCCTTATTTTGGTGCCCTGCTCCTAATAAGCGCATTAGGGGTCGGAATTGGTTTGGTCGTAACGGGTGCTCCAATTCCAGAACTTACATTAGAAAACTTCCACCCTGAAGGAGCAGCAATTTTTCCATTATTATTCTTTACTATTTCATGTGGGGCTTTATCAGGCTTTCATGCAACACAAACACCAATCATTTCTAGAACAACGAAGAATGAAAGAGAAGGGCGTAAAATATTCTATGGCATGATGATTGCGGAAGGTATTATAGCGATGATTTGGGCGGCAGCAGCGATGAGCATGTTTGATGGCTACAATGGTTTGAACGAAATTCTTGCTGCAGGCGGCCCGGGGGCAATTGTGAGTGAGGCATCCTTTACATTACTTGGAGCAATTGGTGGAACGATTGGGGTCCTAGGAGTTGTTGTTTTGCCGATCACTTCAGGAGACACTGCATTCCGCAGTGCGAGAATGATCATTGCGGATTATCTAAAAATTGCACAGAGAAAGCTCTCGAAACGTTTTTGGATTGCAGGTCCGTTATTTATTGTTTCAGCTATATTAACGCAAATTGACTTTAATATTCTATGGCGCTACTTTAATTGGGCGAATCAGTCTACAGCGGTTATAGCGTTGTTTGTAGCGGCAATGTATCTATATATCGCAAGGAAAAACTTCTGGGTGGCACTTGTTCCGGGAACATTTATGCTAGTGATGATTATTACGTATATTCTGTCCCAACCAATAGGTTTTAACTTACCAATGAATCTCTCCTGGATTGGCGGATTTATTGGGGCGGCACTCATCGTTGTACTCTTCTTTAGAGCGGCGAGAAAAGCAAGAGCAAATAATATCCCACTAGAAGTGGATGTTTCCGATTGGAAGGTAGCATAATTATCTAAGTCTTACATAAAAACTCCTTTTAAGTTGAGTATAACTCTGCTTAAAAGGGTTTTTTTATGGACAAATATGAATAATGTTATAAATTTTTTCTATTTGTGATAAGATAGAACTAGGTAAAAATCAATGGTATAGAAGGATGGCAATTTTATTATAGGAATTAATGTTTAGTTTCGTTATGTTTACTAAAAAGCTTGTAGGAGAATACAGCAAGCAAAAAACTGGGAGTTGGCAAAAGATGAATGTTATATCATTTGTGATGGGAACAGGAGTTCATAAGGAAACTATTTTGGAAATGGTGAAAGAACGTCTGCAAAATGATGAAATATATGTATATAAATCTGCATTTATCGATGATTTATTTGAGGCGTCGAAAGAAAGTGATCTTGTCATCCTTGATATGGAAGCATGTATTTCGATACGTGAAGTCACAAGACATTACCGGTTTAGCAATACGAAAATTGCGGTTATTTTATCTGATGAACAGGTGAATGCGATTAACGATTATATTCATTATGATCTAGCCGGTCTCTTCAGTGTTGATATGAGTGTGCAAGAATTTGTGCAGGGAATTGAATATATCCGTAAAGGTAAGACCTATATTCATCCTATTGTTGCGGTAGCCCTGTTTGAGAAGTATAGACAGATTACTCAAGGGGATATCCACCGACCCATCGGTTTATTAACTCGCAGAGAATGGGAAATATTAGGGGAGCTCGTACAGGGTTTTCAAAATGGAGAGATTGCGGCAAACTTAGATATTTCGGATAAGACGGTAAAAAATCATATCACATCTATATTAAGTAAGCTCGGCGTAAAAGATCGAACGAATGCAGTCCTATTAGCATTAAAAGAACGTTGGTTTTATTTGTGAAAAGTTCCCAATTGCCATAGAAAGGCGCATTGGGAATTTTTTCACTTTTGTTGCAATGGACGGTAACTGAGGAATTGCAGGAAGAACACGATAAAGCAAACAAATCCTAAGTTCAAACGATACCAAATTCCGCTGCCGAACCAGTCAAGTGGGGAAGGCGTAGTTGGCGGATGGGATAGATAAAGGTAATTGGCATTCAATAAAGTATTGATGACTAGGCCGACAAGCAATGCGTACATGACTAAGAATAGATATGTTTCAATCATACTTTTAAGTGTGATTGCTCCAGACTTAGCGGCAATAATTGCTACAAAAATTGCTGTTAATGAGATCGCAATATGATGAATGAAAAACTTTACATACCGGAAGTTAGGAAAGTCATAGGGAAGTTCTGGAGTAAGGAGCGCTAAAAATGCTGGGATAAGCCCAATGTAGAATGTAATAACCATGAGCTTCTTATTTAACGTGAATAAAGCAGCTGCACCAACTAAACCAGCAATCCCGCAGAGATGAAAAGGAAGATTATGCACCCAGATTCCATGAATGGCTGTCCAAATTTGATATGTAATCTCGCAACCGAGCAAGAGTGTGAACAATGTCCAGCGAATTGTTTCGAACAGCCGCTTTTTCGAGCGGATATGATGATGAAAAAATAATAGCAAGAATGCACCGCTTGCATATAGAAACAGCATAAATAAATGACTCGGTCCAAAAGGGATGAATTTCTCTCCTCCAACCGTTAAAAACCATTCCGCCATTGCACCTTCTCCTTTTCACGGATAATAATAGAAGAAAGACGCTTTTGCATAGATTGCATAAAAGCGTCTCGGTTGTTATTTTTATCACGCATTAACGGTCTGTATTACCTCACCTCTAAACATGAAGGAAGCCCAAGATGTGAAGGTGGGGGTATACAGTCCGTAAATCCCTGATTCTGTTCAACTAACATTCAGTGGGGATGTAAAGAACCACCCACAGAATGAAGTTTTACTTTATTAACCTCCAATAATATGGAAGCCGGAATCTACGTGTAATACTTCTCCAGTTACACCTCTAGCAAGATCACTTAGGAAGAATAAGGTAGCATCTCCTACCTGATCTTGATCGACGTTACGTCGAAGTGGTGCTTTTTCAACAATGACATTCGCCTTCTCGTTAAACCCGGATACACCCTTGGCTGATAGGGTACGAATTGGACCTGCAGAAATAGCATTCACCCGAATATCATATTTACCCATATCTTCTGCTAAGTAACGTACGCTTGCTTCAAGGGATGCTTTAGCGACTCCCATAATATTATAATTCGGGATGACTCGCTCGGCGCCGAGATACGTTTGGGTAATGATACTTCCTCCTTCTGTCATTAATTCTTTCGCCGCTTTTGTAACAGCTACTAAGGAATATGCACTAATCTCGTGGGCGAGCAAATACCCGTCACGGGATGTATCCGCGTATTCGCCTTTCAATTCCTCCCGCTTAGCAAATGCAACCGAGTGAACAAGTCCATGAATGACTCCGACGTTATCTTTGATTTCTTGAAAAGCTTCTTGAATACTTTCATCACTCGAGACATCAAGTGAAACCATTAGTTTGGAAGGAATGTCATGTTCCTCTAATAGCTTCTCTAACTTTTTCTTGGAACGCTCCTGTCTGTTTGTGAAAATTAAGTTTGCTCCTTCGCGGTGAAGGGACTTAGTAATTCCCCAAGCAATACTTCTCTCATTTGCAACTCCCATTACAACAATATTTTTATCCTTTAATAAGCCTGCCATGGTATACCTCCAAAAATCTGTTTTTTCTATTATACCTTATGTTTTGTGTTAGAGAAACTGAAATTGTAGTTTATATCTTAATAGCTGGTCCTAATTAAGAGTATCTTTGCAGCTTGAGTATAGATCATGCTGGTTGTGGTCACTGGAAAGGTTCATTGGTTATCATACACATGAATAATAAAAGAGATAAAGGAGATAGAGAAGCATGCTAAAAGTCTGGATAAATAACTGCCGGAAAGGGTTTAGACTATTTGAAAGAGAAAAACTTTATTTTCCCCCTTTACAAAAGGAGGAATACTAGCTATAATAAAATTCGTCAGTTTGAAAATCTGATCTTTGCCAAATCTTATTGGCCCGTTGGTCAAGCGGTTAAGACACCGCCCTTTCACGGCGGTAACACGGGTTCGAATCCCGTACGGGTCACCATTTACATCTTAAAAACAGCTTACATTCGTAAAGCTTTTTTCTTTTTTACCGGCCTAGCTCATTCGTAGAGCACGCCGCGAATAACATCCTTGAATGATCTTCCTCGAGGCGGCCTGCGAGGAGTGTACACATCACCGAATAATCATTCAACACGACGAGCTTTCAAACATCTAGCTCATACAATAAAACCAGTACACCATAATATTATGCCGGCCTAGCTCAATTGGTAGAGCACGCCGCTCACTGCTTCTCTGCTATTGCTTCCCCGAAGCGGCCTGCGAGGAGTGTACGCATCACCGAATAATCTTGCAACACGACGAGCTTTCAAACATCTAGCTCACACAATAAAACCAGTACTAAATTATAATTAAGCCGGTCTAGCTCAATTGGTAGAGCAACTGACTTGTAATCAGTAGGTTGGGGGTTCAAGTCCTCTGGCCGGCACCATTTATTTAAATCATATGGTATAAGACAAAAAATATGAAGAATAATATGGAGGGGTAGCGAAGTGGCTAAACGCGGCGGACTGTAAATCCGCTCCCTCAGGGTTCGGCAGTTCGAATCTGCCCCCCTCCACCATTAATTGTTGGGCTATAGCCAAGCGGTAAGGCAACGGGTTTTGGTCCCGTCATTCCTAGGTTCGAATCCTAGTAGCCCAGCCATTTTTATTTTTAATATCGCTAGTCAAGCATCTAGCTTACATAATAAAACCAGCACCAAACTTACAACACGAGCCATTAGCTCAGTCGGTAGAGCACGCCGCGAATAACATCCATGAATGTACTTCTCTGAGGCGGCCTGCGAGGAGTGTACGCATCGCCGAATAGTCTTGCAACACGACGAGCTTTCAAACATCAAGCTCATATAATAAAACCAGCACTAAACTTACAACATGAGCCATTAGCTCAGTCGGTAGAGCACGCCGCGAATAACATCCATGAATGTACTTCTCTGAGGCGGCCTGCGAGGAGTGTACGCATCGCCGAATAATCTTGCGACACGACGAGCTTTCAAACTCTAAGCTCATATAATAAAACCAGCACTAAACTTACAACATGAGCCATTAGCTCAGTCGGTAGAGCATCTGACTTTTAATCAGAGGGTCACAGGTTCGAATCCTGTATGGCTCATCAATCTCACGTATGTAATTAAATGAATCAACCTCTGCAAATAAAACAAGGCTCACGTTTTGGGAGCCTTGTTTTATTTGCAATATAAGTCTTTTTTCAACATAATAGATAGAGAAATTAGCAAGGTGAAGGTTTTTTGTAAAAATAAGTAGCTGTTCCTACAAAAAAGACATGCTATCATGTTATAATCGTTAGGAAGAATTAATGTTTTTAACTAATAAAAACCATTCATTATTATAATATTAAAGGATGATCAGGTATGAAATCGTCCAGAATTTCTGGTTTCTATAAAAAAACAATAGAAGAAAGAAAAGCATTGATCACGGAAATGCATCCATTTACAGAAGAAGACCTTGCTGTATTTGAATCAGTTGCTCCATTAGCCGAAGATACGGCAGATAATATGATTGAAAATGTTGTGGGGACTTTTCAGTTGCCTCTAGGCCTAGGGTTGAACTTTTTAATAAATGGAAAAGAATATACCATACCGATGGCAATTGAAGAAGCCTCTGTTGTAGCATCTGCCAGTCACATTGCGAAAATTGTTCGTGATGCGGGCGGGTTTGTTACGGAATCTACAGAACGCGTAATGATTGGACAGATTCAGGTAGTTGGTTGCTCTGATTATACAGAAGCAAAAGAAGCTGTTCTAGAAAATAAACAAATATTGATTGATGCTGCCAATGATGCTTTTCCGAGCATTGTAACCCGCGGCGGTGGTGCGGAAGATTTGGACGTCCGTATTTTAAATGAAGCAGCGGATTCCAAGTTTGGGAAAATGCTGATTGTCCACCTCTATGTCAACACGGTTGATGCAATGGGCGCAAATTTAGTTAATACAATGGCAGAATCAATTGCACCATTAGTAGAGGAAATTACGCAAGGTAAAGTTTACTTACGGATTTTATCTAACTTAGCGGATCGGAGTTTGGCAAGGGCTCGTTGTATCATTCCTCCTCACTTACTGGGAACGGGAGATTTCTCCGGAGAGGCAGTACGGGATGGTGTCATTCATGCGTATGAATTTGCTGCATCCGATCCATACCGGGCGGTTACACATAATAAAGGGATTATGAACGGAATTGATCCTATTGTAATTGCTACTGGAAATGATTGGCGAGCAGTAGAAGCCGGCGCTCACGCGTATGCAGTTAAGGATGGACAATATACTTCCATGACAACCTGGTATAAGGATGAACAAGGAAACCTAGTTGGTGAGCTCGAGCTCCCAATGTCAATTGGAATTGTCGGCGGGGCAACCCGTGTACATCCAATGGCGAAACTTGCTCTTAAATTATTGGAAGTTAATAGTGCTAAAGAATTGGCTGAGGTAATTGTAGCGGTTGGTCTCGCCCAGAATCTGGGTGCGCTAAAGGCACTTGCGACAGAGGGTATTCAGAAAGGGCATATGACCTTACATTCTCGCTCTGTTGCGATGGCAGCAGGTGCTGCAGGGGAGATGGTTGATATTATAGCACAAGAATTAATTAAAAATAACGATATCCGTGTTGGAAAAGCGAAAGAATTGGTGGAAAAATATAAACGATGAGTGCAGAAAAAGTTTCAACTTCAGCAAAAACAGCTATTGGTATAGCTCATAGTAAATTCATCTTAATCGGCGAACATGCAGTTGTACACGGACAACCTGCAATCGCTATTCCATTTCCACTGATTGGTGTCGAAACGATGATTGAGTATGTGCCTGGCCCGGCAATACTCGACAGCAGTTTCTACTACGGACCAATCCATATGACACCAAAATCATTACGGGGTATTGCCGACTGTATCACGGATACGTTGGAATACCTAGAAATTCCATGTGAGAATCTTGTTATCCGTATCAATTCATCCGTCCCACCTGGAAAAGGTTTGGGATCTAGTGCCTCGGTGGCCGTTTCTGTTATTCGTTCGCTGTTCAATTATGCAGAGCGCGAATGTACGCATGAAGAATTATTGAAGCTTGCGGATATCGCAGAGACTTATGCACATGGTTCGCCAAGTGGCATAGATACATTAACGATTACGGCAAATACACCAATTTGGTTTGAGAAAAATCATCCGATTGAAAGGATTGCCGTGAAAGAAGATTTGTATTTCCTTGTTGCTGATTCGGGACAAGATGCGGATACGAAATCATCGGTTCAATCGGTAACGGATTTGCTAAAGAAAGCCCCGCGTACAATTCAGCGTAAATTGGACCGTATTGGCCAGTTGACCCATGAAGCGAAGGATGCACTTGAGAAAGCGAGTAAGCACTTCCTCGGGTCTATGTTGAATGAAGCGCAGAAAGAACTTGAATATTTAGGTGTAAGTGATGCAGTATTGAACCGTTTAATTCGTTTTGCCAGACAAGAAGGAGCGCTCGGGGCCAAGCTTACGGGTGGCGGAAATGGCGGCTGTATTATTGCCTTAGCTCAAAATGAAGTACATTGTAAGCAATTAGCTGATAAATTAAAACAGTTCGGCGCGCATTCCGTTTGGCCATTTGTACTGAAGAAAAATGGTTAACCTTTTAGAAAGTAACCAGATATCAAGCCTTACGTGCTGCTATTTGGTTACTTTCATTTGTATATGAAATTATTTAGGTAAAGGGGATTATTATGAAAGCTACAGCTAAAGCACATACAAATATTGCCTTAATTAAGTATTGGGGAAAGCGGAATGAAGAACTGATTTTACCCACAAACAACAGTCTTTCCCTAACATTGGACGGGTTTTACACAACGACTACTGTAGACTTTCAAGAAGATCTCAAAGCAGATAGTTTCGAGTTGAATGGGATACCTGAACAAGGTGAAGCATATAAACGGGTAACCGCTTTTCTTGAATTAGTCCGGAAAATGGCGGGCAAGGAAGTTTACGCACATGTTGCATCGGACAATCAGGTACCTACTGCAGCTGGATTTGCGTCATCTGCGTCAGGCTTTGCGGCGCTTGCTGCAGCCGCCTCTAAGGCAATCGGGCTAGATCTAGATGATAAAGAATTATCACGCTTAACAAGGCGTGGTTCAGGTTCTTCCAGCCGTTCAATCTACGGTGGTTTTGCGGAGTGGCAAATGGGGGAGAAGGAAGATGGTTCTGATTCTTATGCTGTTCCTATTGCAGATGAGAATCATTGGGATATCCGGATGGCCGGTGTCGTACTAACTTCGGAAATGAAAAAGATTTCAAGCCGAGCAGGAATGCGCCGGACGGTTGAAACTTCGCCATTCTATGAAGGCTGGTTGAAGAGCATACCGGAAGACCTAACAGGAATAAAAGAGGCAATTCAGGAAAAAAATTTCATCCAAGTAGGAGCAATTGCGGAAGCGAACTGCTTGAAGATGCATGCTACTTCATTAGGTGCGAAACCACCATTTACATATTGGCTGGATTCCACAATTCGTGTGATGCGACAAGTACAGAAAATGCGGGAACAAGGAATACCAGCATATTTTACAATCGATGCCGGTCCAAATGTGAAGGTGCTTTATTTACCAGAACATGAGGCAGAGGTTGAACGGATGCTTCGGGAAGTCCCTGGTGTAACTGATGTCATTCTCAGTAAACCAGGTCCAGGAGTAAGCTATCTTTAGGAGTGGAATAAGTTGTCGACGAATAAATTGACGATAAAAGTACCAGGTAAATTGATGGTTGCCGGTGAATTTGCGGTTCTAATTCCCCATCACCATCTTGCGGTCACGGCCGTAGATCGATTTGTTTATGCAACGATAGAGGATGCCGAACAGAGAACACTTACTTTGGAAGATTACCAGTTGGAAGATTTATCTTGGGGTTATAAGGATGGAAAAGTTACCATTCAATCTGCGGACGATCGTCTTTCTTTCGTAAAAGAAGCGATGGAAGTGACTTGTACGTATCTTGCAGAAGCGGGTGTAGAGATGGATCATTTCAACTTGGCTGTTCGCAGTGAGCTTGATGATGCATCAGGGGTGAAATATGGTCTCGGGTCCAGTGCAGCGGTTGTTACAGCGGTCGTTACAGCAATTATGGCCCGTTTTACAAAAGAAGAGCTGGATAAGGATGTCATTTTTAAATTAGCTGCCTTAGCCCATGTTAACATTCAAGGCAGTGGTTCGGGTGCAGATGTAGCTGCCTCTGTTTACGGTGGGATTTTACAGTATTCCTCTTTCCAAGCGGAATGGCTGCTCGATGCTTCTAAAAGTGCTGCTTCCATCCATGAATTACTGGAAGCGGATTGGATTTATCTATCGATCAAGCGTTTAACTTTGCCGACATCTGTTTCTTTTTGTGTTGGCTGGACAGGGAATCCGGCATCAACGACTAAACTTGTCGGGCGAATATTGAAGCTGCAGGATGACAATCCGCAAGCTTTTAAAGAATTCTTAGCGAAAAGCGAACGAGCAGTACATACTTTGCTTACAGGAATGGAAGAAGAGAATCAGGAACTTCTTTTTAGCGGGGTAAAAGCAAATAGGAAGGCCCTCGCTACTGTTGGAAACAATGCGGATGTATCGATTGAAACAGCGTTGCTCGGAACGTTATGCGACCTAGCGGATGGGTTAGGTGGAGCAGGTAAACCTTCCGGAGCTGGCGGTGGAGATTGCGGCATTGCTTTTATGCCGAGTAAGCGTCAGGCTGAACAATTATTCTCGTCCTGGGAAAAGGCTGGGATTAAGCCGCTTTCCATCACCTCACACCCTGAAGGGGCAACAGTGATTGAGTCTAAAAAAAATATAAAAAAGACATAAATCTCTTGTGTGGTGAGATTTATGTCTTTTTCTTACTTAGTTGGTCTTACTAGTTGAAATTCGTATACTCTTTCTTTTAAAAATCAAATACCGATAATATTTAATGTGGTTGCGGAGTTGACCGTCAACACTCGAATTTATTTGATTGTTTATCTGGAGGCTAATTCATAGTAATTATCATAGTTTTGATATTTATTAATGAGTGTGTCCAATTTCATACTAGATTCTATAACAGCCTGTGAAGTAAGTTCGTGATGGTAACTAAGGACAATTAATTCCTGCCGGCATGCTTCAATTTTTTCCAACAACATTGATTTACTCACAAAAGCTTCCTCCTATCTAGTATACTATAATAAGAAAATACCCAAGTAATAGCAAGGAAAAACCTATGAAAATATAAGATAAATTGATAAGCTATAGTTTGTGCAGATAAAAAATAAAAAAGCGGAAAAAAATGAAACCTTTTGAGTTGCTCGTTCGTAATCATAATACCGCATTATAGGCGGAGGTAAAGTATGGAACAAATAATTAGGGAGAAAATAATATTAGTAAAAAAAGGGGATCAGTCTGCCTACGAAGATTTGGTCTCATTTTACCAAAATAAAATATACCAGCATTGCTACCGGATGCTTGGTAATGCACATGAGGCAGAGGATATTGCGCAAGAAGCTTTCATACGGGCATACGTAAACATTCATTCCTTTGACGAGAAACGAAAATTCTCAAGTTGGCTGTATCGAATCGCCACGAATTTATCAATCGACAGACTCCGCAAACGGAAACCAGATTATTTTTTGGACGCAGAGGTTAAAGGAACGGACGGGTTGGATATGTATTCCCAGCTTCAAAGTGAAGGTGCTTCTCTAGTGGAAGAAGTGGAGAATAATGAACTACAGAGATATATCCACACAAAGATTTCCGAACTTCCACCGAAATACCGCAGTATTATTATTCTGAGGTATTTAGAAGAGTTTTCCTTAAAAGAAATAAGTGAAATATTGGATATCCCAATCGGAACGGTGAAAACAAGGATTCACCGGGGTAGGGAAGCTTTACGGAAGAGGCTTCGTCATGTGTAAAGGAGTGTGGTCCCATTGAAATGTAATGCAGAAACCATTGGGCTGATGCATAAATATTTGGATGGAGATATAACGACGGAAGAAGAGCAACAACTAAAATATCATCTGGAAGACTGTGAAGCTTGTCAGGAGCATTTCCGCGAGTTAAAGCGGACACTTACACTTATCCAAAGTGCCGAACGTTTCGAAGCGCCGGCGAACTTCACAGCAAATGTTATGAAAAACCTCCCGACTGAGAAAAGACAGGTTAAATATTTACGCTGGTTTAAGATGCATCCAATGCTTACGGCTGCAGCTGTTTTCTTTATTCTTATGTTTACCGGCGTCTTTTTTACATGGGAACAAGACAATCAACTCGTCGTCTCGAAACAGGAAAATTTAATTATTGAAGGGGATACAGTAATTGTTCCTGAAGGAGAAGTAGTCGAAGGTGACTTACTCGTTAAAAATGGAAATTTAATTATTAATGGTACGGTTGATGGGAATGTCACATTGGTGAACGGGAAGCTGATTGATGATGATCCACTAGACAACAGAGGTTTAATGGCCTCGGTCGGTGAAATAAATGGAGAATTCGAATCCGTCGACCAAACATTCGACTGGATATTGTACAAACTTAAAGGATTTGCTAAAAAAGTGTTTTCATTTGAATAGCATAATTTGTGAATTAAGACTGAGAAATAACTATTCTAATATGGATTTACGCCATAAATGGAGGGTTATGCCTCAGTCTTTTTTCTTTATTGCATAAGAAGCTATAAAATATAAATGCTATGGATAACATAGATATCCAGGGCTAGCCACGTCCGATCTGCGCCCAGCAACTAACAGAACTTTTGGTGGGACGAGCAGTGCGCAGTCCCAAACTTCACACTCCTCCCCAGGTGTTGGAACGAATCGCGTTTTTAACCTGCAAGGGCGCTTCCGCCTTTGTTAAAGGCTCTAAATCTTAAGGTGGTTGCTTCGCCATTATGTTCACATGAATCCCGGTATTTATGATATAATAAGGAACATGTAATTCATTGTAGATGTATTTTTTGAAAATTAATTATACAATTGTTAATTCATAACTAAAGGACGTGTGACCATGCTCGATGGGGGATTCGACCTGCTAACGATACTTAGAATAACCGTAGACATAGCTCTCATCTGGTATGTGCTATATAAACTGATGATGCTAGTCCGCGGCACGAAAGCTGTGCAACTACTTAAAGGAATTGCCGTCATCTTGGCAATTTGGCTACTCAGTATTGCATTTAACCTTCAGACGGTTCGTTATTTTTCGAACCAGTTTATCCAATGGGGGATTATAGTTATAATTATTTTATTCCAGCCTGAGTTGAGAAGAGCCTTGGAGCAGCTTGGAAGAGGAAGCTTCCTTACGAGGAGTAATAAATCGAGAGAAGATATGGAAATACAAATTGAGGCAATTGTCCAGTCCACAACTTATATGGCGAAGCGGCGAATTGGCGCGCTCATCTCTATTGAGAAGGAGACTGGGATTGGCGAATATGCGGAAACGGGGATTCCGATTGACGGAGAATTGACCCACCAGCTGTTGACAAACATTTTCACACCGAACACACCGCTCCATGATGGGGCTGTTATTATTAAAAAAGATAAGATTATTGCAGCTGCTTGTTATTTACCGCTGTCGGAGAGTCCATTCATTTCTAAGGAACTGGGAACGAGACACAGAGCTGCAATGGGGATCAGCGAAGTAACGGATGCCCTTACTATTGTTGTTTCAGAGGAAACAGGTGCGATATCTTGCACGATAAATGGCAAGCTGCATCGTGATTTAACGGAAGAAGCGTTAACGGAATTATTAAAAGAACATTTATCCTTGCTTCCAATAACCTCTGAGAAGACGAAAAAACGGAGGGGGAATGAAAATGGATAATTGGTTTCAAAGTAAATGGTTTATTCGTGTATTAGCGCTTGGCTTTGCCATTACTTTATTTATTTTCGTGAATGTAGAATCCAATTCATCCAGCTCTGAATCTGCCATTCCGGGAAGGGATTCACAAACTCAAACACTTGATGATGTTCCAGTGGAAATCGATATTAATTCGGATGATTATGTCGTAAGTGGGGTTCCAGAATATGCAACTGTGACATTAGAAGGTTCTCCCGCAACGATTATGCCGGCTATATTCAATCGTAATTTTACCGTCTATGTAGACCTACAGGGACTTGGAGAGGGAAATCATACGGTAGAATTGCAGCATACGGCTTCTGATGATATTAGCGTTTATATAGAGCCGAAAACAATCGAGGTATCCATCGAGGAAAGGGCAAGTCAGGAATTCCCAATAACGGTGGAATTTTTAAATACAGATCAATTGCCGCCGGGAGTTGAGGTCGGGGGCTATGAATTAGATCAGTCCAGTGTCCAGATTACAACATCCAGAAGAATTATGGAACAAATCGGTGTCGTTAAAATTTATGTTGATGTGGCCGGACAGGAGACTTCGATTTCGAACCGGGAAGTACCGGTGAATGTGTATGATACGCAAGGAAATGAACTGCAAGTTCGCTTGGACCGAGAGACGGTTGTTATATCTGTTGATTTCGTGAGTCCAAGTAAAGTCGTGCCAATTGATATTGAAACAACCGGCGAATTACCAGAGGGTTTTTCCTTGTTGTCCATTTCTGCTGATCTGGATGAGGTTGAAATTTTTGCAGTCAGTGACATTCTCGAACAAATTGAATCCATCTCAACGGAAGAAATCGATCTCTCGGAAATTACGGAATCTGGAACGATTGATGTTGGTTTCGACCTCCCGGATGGTGTATATACAGGAAAATTGGAAACAATTGAAGTATCTGTTGAAATAGAAGAAGCGCGGGTTCTAGAAGACATGGCGATTGAAGAGGAAGAACTTGGGGATGGACTAGCTGTAACGTTTGTCGAGCCAAGTAAAGCTGAAATGGATATTACCGTAACAGGAAATGAAACATTCCTTCGAGAGCTGAGTCCTGATGATTTCCGCGTCCTGGTCGATTTAGCAGGGCTTGAACCGGGTGAACATCTTGTGCCAGTTGAAGTTGAATGGGATGAGGTAGAAGATGTGACAGTTACTCCCGAGTTTGAGGAAATCACAGTTGAAATCGAATAGACTTAAGTAAGTGACTTTTAGATGGTTTATTAAAAGGAGAGGTATGAATGAAGAAGTATTTTGGGACCGATGGTGTCCGAGGTGTGGCGAATAAAGATTTAACACCGGAACTTGCCTATAAATTAGGTCGAATCGGCGGATATGTACTAACGAAGGAAAGGGAAAATCCGAAAGTGATCATCGGAAGAGATACACGTATCTCAGGTCATATGCTTGAAGGAGCTTTGCTCGCAGGCTTACTTTCTATCGGTGCGGAAGTCATGCGTCTCGGCGTCATCTCTACTCCAGGAGTGGCTTATTTAACGAAATCAATGAGTGCTGATGCAGGTATTATGATTTCCGCTTCGCACAATCCGGTGGAAGATAACGGAATTAAATTCTTCGGTCCGGATGGTTTTAAGTTGACGGATGAGCAGGAGGCAGAGATTGAAAAGCTTATCGATGAGGATGACGAACTTCCGCGACCGGTCGGAGCAAACATCGGTACAGTGAATGCTTATTTTGAAGGCGGACAAAAGTATATTTCTTTCTTAAAAGATACGATTGATAACGACTTTGACGGCCTTGCAATTGCTATCGACTGTGCACACGGTGCAACATCCAGTCTTGCAACTCATCTGTTTGCGGACCTCGAGGCAGACATTTACACGATTGGCACATCACCGAATGGCTTGAATATTAACGACGGTGTAGGTTCCACTCATCCAGAAGCGGTAAGAGAGCTTGTATTGGAAAAGGGCGCAGATATTGGTCTTGCATTTGACGGAGATGGTGACCGTTTAATTGCAGTCGATGAGAAAGGTAATATCGTTGATGGTGACCAAATCATGTATATTTGTGGAAAATATATGAAGTCAAAAGGCGTACTTCGTGAAGATACAATCGTCTCAACTGTCATGAGTAATATCGGTTTTTATAAAGCGCTTGAAGAGAATGGCATGCATAGTGATAAAACCGATGTAGGCGACCGCTATGTTATGGAGGAAATGCGTAGAGGCGGATTCAACCTTGGCGGAGAACAATCCGGTCATATCATTTTCCTCGATTTTATTACGACAGGTGACGGTATGCTAACTGCATTACAGCTTGTAAATGTTATGAAAGATACAGGGAAACCTTTATCGGAATTAGCTGGAGAGATGCAAGTATTCCCACAAGTTCTGAAAAACGTTAAAGTAACGGATAAGAATGAAGCATTGACCAACCCGCTTATTTTGGAAGAAATTGATGCGGTGGAAAAAGAACTCGGTGAAAATGGCCGTGTGCTCGTCCGTCCATCCGGAACCGAGCCACTTGTCCGTGTGATGGTCGAAGCGGAAACGAAAGAAGCATGTAATAAATATGCCGACCGTGTGGTTTCCGTGATTGAAAATTTACTTGGGTTAGAGTAATTGATTGAAAACTGCTTTCTGTCAAGGGACAAGGGAGCAGTTTTTTTGTGTTTATTTTACTATTGCTATATCCGCGCTTATGAGGAATGTTAATCGCTGTTAATTTCCCTATTCCGTGCTCCATCTCTTTTCAAGGGAAAGTAATCGCAGTTTACTTTCCCATTCCAGCGCTCCATCTCATCTTAAGGGAAACTAATCGGAGTTTATTTTCCCATTCCAGCGCTCCATCTATTCTCAAGGGAAAGTAATCGTCGTTTATTTTCCCAATCCAGCGCTCCATCCCCTCACAAGGGAAAGTCACCGCCGTTTATTTTCCCATCCCAGAGCACCACCTCCTCCCAAGGGAAAGTAACTGCCGTTTATTTTCCCATTCCAGAGTTACATCTCCTCACAAGGGAAAGCAACCGCCGTTTATTTTCCCAATCCAGCGCTCCATCTCCTCTCAAGGGAAAGTCACCGCCGTTTATTTTCCCATTCCAGAGCACCATCTCCTCCGGGAAAGTAACTGCCGTTTATTTTCCCATTCCAGCGCTTCATCTCCTCTCAAGGTAAAATAACCGCCGTTTATTTTCCCATTCCAGAGCACCATCTCCTCCCAAGGGAAAGTCACCACCGTTTATTTTCCCAATCCAGCGCTCCATCTCCTCTCAAGGGAAAGTCACCGCCGTTTATTTTCCCATTCCAGAGCACCATCTCCTCCCAAGGTAAAGTAACCGCCGTTTATTTTCCCATTCCAGAGCACCATCTCCTCCCAAGGTAAAGTAACTGCCGTTTATTTTCCCAATCCAGCGCTTCATCTTATCTCAAGGTAAAGTAACCGCCGTTTATTTTCCCATTCCAGAGCACCATCTCCTCCCAAGGTAAAGTAACCGCCGTTTATTTTCCCAATCCAGCGCTCTATCTCCTCTCAAGGTAAAATAACCGCCGTTTATTTTCCCAATCCAGCGCACCATCTTCTCCCAAAGGAAAGTAACCGCCGTTTATTTTCCCAATCCAGCGCTCCATCTTAGTCAAGGGAAAGCAACCGCCGTTTATTTTCCCAATCCAGCGCTCCATCTCCTCCCAAGGGAAAGCAACCGCCGTTTATTTTCCCAATCCAGCGCTCGATCTCCTCTCAAGGGAAAGTCACCGCCGTTTATTTTCCCAATCCAGCGCTCCATCTCCTCTCAAGGGAAAGTCACCGCCGTTTATTTTCCCATCCCAGCGTTCCATCTCCTCTCAAGGGAAAGTCACCGCCGTTTATTTTCCCTACATCGCATTCCGCTCCTTCGAATGGGAAAACACCCAGAATGCAGTTTGCTGAGGAATGGTAGAATCCTTCTTCCATTCATTCAATATCCTCGATAGAAAAAGTTAAATAAGATATTGATTTGCCTTCTTGCCCGGGCAAGAATAAAAAGATGACTTTCACATGAAAAAGGTGTACGATATGATATAGATTCATTTGATAAAATGAAATGCAATAGAAATAGGTGGATTCGATTGTTGAATTCTTAAAAGGGAAGTTGGTGTAAGTCCAACGCGGTCCCGCCACTGTATGTGCGAACGAGCTGTAAATACCACTGTGCGTTAAATGCATGGGAAGGTGCAGCGGAGTGATGAGCATGAGCCAGGAGACCTGCCTATTCTGTAACGCCAGCACTACGAGGATAGTCAGGTGATGGGTCTATATGGATGTATACCTATTTACTGAAGCATCTTCACACTGTGTGGGATGCTTTTTTTAATGAATTTTATTATTGGAGGAATGGAAATGAAAAGATTATGGCAGGGTTTGCTGCTCGCGTTCTTACTTAGTCTGCTAGTTGCTTGCGGACAAGGCGCGACAGACAATGAAGATGCAACTGGAAATACAGGTAAAGAAGAAACAACTGAAGAAGAGTCAACGAACGGTGATCATTATCCACTGACACTCACAGATGCAATAGATAATGAAATAAAGCTTGAGGAAGAACCGGAGCGGATTGTTTCATTGATCCCGAGCAATACGGAAATTACATTTGCTTTAGGACAAGGGGATAAGGTAGTCGGTGTGTCGGATCATGATAATTATCCGGAAGAAGTACAGGAAATTGAAAAAATTGGCGGCATGGAATTGAATGTGGAACTGATCCTTAGCCTTGACCCGGATATTGTCCTCGCCCATGAATTAGGGGTGAGCAGTGCGCAGGAAGCATTCGAACAACTTGAAACTGCAGGTATACCAGTATTCGTCGTTCAAGATGCACAGGATATTGCGAGCACTTACGAGACGATTGAAACCATTGGACAAGTTATCGGTTCTAAAAAAGAGGCAGAAGAACTGATTGCGGAAATGGAAGCAGAATTTAAAGAGATTCGTGAGCTGACATCTGAGATAGCTGAGGAAGATATACGGACAGTTTTCTTTGAAAATTCTCCTGCACCGGATATTTATACAGCAGGTCAGCATACGTTTATTCATGAGCTGTTGGAAATGATTCATGCTGAAAATGCCGCTGGTCAGCATGAAGGATGGCTCGCGCTTGATCCAGAGGAAATCATTGAACTGAATCCGGATGTCATCATCACTTCCTACGGTGCATATATTGAAAATCCAGAAGAAGAGGTTCTTTCGCGAAATGGTTTTGATGTAGTTGAAGCAGTTACGAATGAAAGAGTTTACGATATTGATGCTGATTTGATTACTCGTTCCGGTCCGAGACTAACAGAAGGGGCAAAAGAATTAGCTGAAGCGGTTTATCCGGAGCTGTTTGATGAAGAGTAATGTAACAAAATATGGAATTTCTTTTACGCTTCTCATTGGAGCGATGCTTTTTGCCATCTCGATTGGCAGTGTATCCGTCCCGATTCTTGATATTGTTAAAGTGATTGGCAGCGAAGCCTTTCGCTTACCCGTTGGTGCTGATGTCGATCCAATGTATGTAAGTATTGTATACGAGATTCGTTTGCCACGAGTACTGTTGGCAGGACTTGTCGGGGCCTCACTCGCAATTGCGGGAGCGGCCTTCCAAGGACTGCTAAGAAATCCGCTCGCGGAACCATATATTCTTGGAGTATCTTCTGGGGCCTCCGTTGGTGCTGTTGCAACATTGTTTTTCGGAATATCACTACCGGTTATCGGGATGTTTACTTTGCCGTTTTTAAGCATTGTAACAGCGTTAGCGACCATTATAATTGTGCTTTACTTTGCACGAAAAATTGACCGGACGATGCGCGTAGAAACGATTATTCTTACGGGAATCATTTTCAGCGCGTTTTTAGGGTCGGTTATTTCATTAATTATCGCTTTAACAGGGGATGAGTTGCAGCAGATCATCGGTTGGCTGCTTGGCAGTGTATCGATGCGAGGCTGGCGCTATGTTGGAATCATTCTCCCTTTCTTTATTCTTGGCTCACTCATTTTATTAATGAATACAAAAGAACTGAATGCGATGTCGCTTGGCGAAGAACGGGCCCAGCATTTAGGCGTTGACGTTGGCAAAAGGAAAATGCTTATTCTTATTGCTGGTTCCATCCTCACAGGTGCAGCGGTTGCCGTATCCGGGACAATTGGCTTTGTCGGTTTAGTTATCCCGCATTTAACTAGAAAGCTATGGGGTTCTGATCATGTCCATTTGTTGCCGTTGTCGATGATTATTGGAGCGAGCTTTCTTATATTGACCGATTTATTATCGCGGACAATTATCTCACCTCAAGTATTGCCTGTCGGAGTGATTACAGCTTTAGTAGGTGCACCGGTATTTGCGATAATATTAATTAAACAACGGAGAAGAAGTTGAGAGGTGAACCATGCTTTTAATTAAAAATGCCTCGGGTGGCTATGATCGTGAAGAGATTGTAAAAAACATTAGTTTTTCCGTAAATGAAGGAGAGTTTTTTGGAATTCTAGGACCGAATGGCAGTGGGAAGACAACTTTAATCAATATGATTAGTGGACTGCTCGATCTGCAACAGGGAAAAATTGAAGTAGCGGGGAGAAACATTGCCGATTACTCTAAGAAAGAATTAGCTAGGAAAATCGCCGTCTTACCCCAACTCACTCCCCAAGTTTTTCCTTATACAGTAAAAGAAATGGTGTCACTTGGTCGTTATGCGCACCATAGCGGCTTGTTCCGATCATGGACAAAAGAAGATGAGGAAATCGTTCAGCGTGTCATGCGGCAAACGAACATCCTTGAATTTGCGGACACCTCGGTGATGGAACATTCTGGAGGAGAACAGCAGAGAATATTCCTGGCCCAAGCTCTCGTGCAGCAACCGAAAGTTCTTCTCTTGGACGAACCAACTAACCATCTTGATTTAGCTTATCAAAAAGAATTGCTTGATTTGCTCAGAAAAAGTGCAAAAGAAAAGGGCCTCACAGTCGTGGCGATTTTGCATGACTTAAACCTTGCGAGCCTTTATTGTGATCGCCTGCTTTTAATGGACGAGGGCGAAGCAAAAGCGTTGGAAAATCCAGATGAAGTGCTTTCTGAAGAACTGATTAACTCGGTGTTCGATACAGAGGTCATTAAGCAGGCCCACTCTAAAATTGCCAAGCCACAGCTGCATTTAATGCCAAGCAAGAAGACGTGGCAGGCAAAAAAACTGTGGTCAATTGATGAAACAAACCTTTCTTTTAGTACAGAGCAAATCGTACTCCATTCAGATCTGCCGCTGAAAACGATATCCTCTGGTATCGTTGGCGCAGGGATTGGCTGGTATAAATACTTTGTCAATCGGCATGTCGATGAGAATTATTATTGTAATGATCACCGGAAGGAAATGCGAACTTATTTAAAAGGGCGAGGTTTCCCGCCGGCTCAGACGGTTGGAATGATGACGGCAATTGTCTTGGAAGATTACAGTTATGGTATTTATGAGGGTAATGGTTTTTCAATCTTAGTTGTTGTGACAGCGAGTGTTGGAAATGCGGTGGACAGCTCACGAGCAAAGCCGCTTGTTGGTCCAGTTGCTCCGGGAACGATTAATACATGGGTTTTTGTAAATGGCAGTTTAACGGAAGAAGCCTTTATCCAGGCAACGATCACGGCAACGGAGGCAAAGGCTCAAGTGTTAAGAGACCTCGCTATTCAAGACCGGAAGACAGGTACGGTCGCAACAGGAACTCCTACAGACAGTATTTTAATTGCCGCAACCCAACAAGGGAAGGAATTAGATTACGCTGGAACCGCGACAGAGTTAGGTGCTCTAATAGGAAATGCTGTTTATCAAGAAATGAAGCAGGCCATTTCCAAAACGTTAAAGAGGAAAAAAGCAGCTGAACAGGGGTAAATCAAACGTTTGCTTGAGAGTATAAAAACAAAAAAAGGAGCGATTCATTTGAGACTGTATACAAGGGCTGGCGACAAAGGAAAGACCGCGTTAATAGGTGGAATGACGACGAAGGATGATATTCGGGTGGAAGCTTACGGATCAATTGATGAAACGAATTCTTTTGTAGGTCTTGCGGTAGCTGGGCTCAATAAGAATAAAGAACCGTTCAAAGACCTCATTGCTGATTTGAAAAAAATTCAGCATGAATTATTTGACTGCGGAACTGAGCTTTCTAATGTATCGAAAAAAGAACGTCCTCACGAGCTTTCTGAAGATATGATTACGTATTTGGAAGAGAGAATGGATGTCTTAATAGACGAGGCACCAGAGCTTGAACGATTTATTCTCCCAGGCGGAACGGAGGCCGCTGCATATTTACACGTTGCGAGAACAGTGGCAAGAAGAGCGGAAAGACAGATTGTAAAACTTTATCAGCGGGAAGAAGATTTAGATCCAATTCCGTTAAAGTATATGAATCGATTATCTGATTATTTCTTTGCAGCAGCCCGTGTAGTTAATTCTCGCCTGCAAGTTGCGGATGTGGAGTATGCCCGCAGTGCAAGGGTTTTTCGTGGCAGTAATAAGAAAAAGTGAAGTTATAATACAATCTTGAATTATTTCATTTTTCATTTATAATGAAGAGAATCTTGAAATTTCATGTAGGAGATGAGTAGAGTTGAGTAAAGAGAATGTAGCAGAGAAAGGTTACTTTGGTGATTTCGGAGGAAGCTTTGTCCCAGAAGATTTGAAGGATATTTTAGACGGAATTGGTGTAGCTTTTGAGAAATATAAGGATGATCCTGAATTTCTTGAGGAATACCGGTATTATTTGAAAGAGTATGTTGGACGCGAGAATCCACTAACCCTTGCGAAAAATCTGACTGAAAAAGTTGGTGGGGCTAAAATTTATTTGAAGCGTGAAGACTTGAATCATACAGGGGCCCATAAAATTAATAATGTGCTCGGACAGATTCTTTTAGCGAAGAGAACCGGTGCAGAGCGGATTATAGCGGAAACTGGAGCAGGTCAGCATGGTGTTGCGACAGCGACTGCTTGTGCGATGGTCGGACTGCCGTGCACGATTTATATGGGTAAAAAAGATACTGAAAGACAACGCTTGAATGTATTCCGGATGGAACTCCTCGGGGCTGAAGTCGTAGCTGTCGATAAAGGGTGGGGACGTCTGAAGGAAGCGGTGGATGAAGCATTTGCTGATCTTGTCGCTAATCACGAAACGACCTTTTATTTAATCGGTTCGGCAGTAGGGCCATATCCATATCCCGAGATGGTAAAATATTTCCAATCTATCATCAGCGAAGAATCGAAACGTCAGATTCTGGCGAAGGAAGGTAAACTCCCTGCAGCTGTCGTCGCTTGTGTTGGTGGCGGAAGTAATGCAATCGGTGCTTTCGCTCATTACATTGATGAAGACTCTGTACGACTGATTGGTGTGGAACCTGCTGAGGCAGCTTCCATTTCGAAAGGGAAGCCAGCAGTATTCCATGGTTATCGTTCCTTAACGTTATTAGATGAGGATGGTGAAGCATTGCCAACCGACTCGATTGCAGCTGGGCTCGATTACCAAGGTGTCGGTCCAGAGCATAGTCATCTGCATGCTATCGGCCGCGGGGAGTATGTGAGTGTGACCGGCGAAGAAGCATTGGAAGCTTTTCAAGAGTTATCGAAAACAGAAGGAATCATCCCTGCACTTGAAAGCTCCCATGCAGTAAGTCATGCGATTCAGCTTGCGAAAGAGCTCGGGCAGGATGATGTGATTATCGTGAATCTTTCTGGCCGGGGTGATAAAGACGTGGAGCAAGTATTTGAGATCTTGAAATAGAATAGCAGATTGGGAGAAAAGAGCATGGATGCAGTTCCATGCTCTTTTTTTACGCCTGCATTGGTGAAGAGAAATGTTGTTTTAAGGTTTTATCACGTATTAACGGTCTGTAATACCCCCACCTCTAAACAGGAGGGAAGTCCAACATTTAAAGGTGGGGGATATACAGTTCGTAAATCCCTGATTCTGTTCAACTAACATTCAGAGGGGAGGTAAGGAAACCCCACTGAATGAAGTTTCACTTAAGCTGTCTAATTACTCGAATGAAGCGCATTGCTCTCTCTTCAGTCATTTATTACCAATCTCTTCCCTCGCGCCTATGTTAATCTCTGTATTTCAATCGATTAGAATACTACCAAACACAGATTTTTCAGCAGTTCCAACTTGTTATACATCATGGGGGAATCTATAAAAATAAACGTCGATACGTACACAGGACTTACTCACGGCTGATATACAACAACTTGCTTTTTATCAAAAATACATTTAAACTAGACTTATATTTTTATATAAAAGGGGGAGCATCATGATTTCAGCAACTTGGGGTTGGCTTTGGGAAAAACATGATCAAGTGAAGGACATGTTTCGCTTTTTCGTAAAGCCGGAAGACGCAATAGAGAAAAATAAAGTAAAGAAACCAGATGTAACAAAGAGTGGCTACGGTGGTAAAGGAAATGGCGGAAAGCGACCGTACACTAATGCCCAGATAACAGGTCTTATTCTCGGACCGCTATTATTCATTCTTCTTAAGTTCATCTTAACGTTTGACGGATTATCAAGTGAGGGACAAGCGATTCTTGCAAGTACTGCTTGGATTGCAACATGGTGGGTTACCGAAGCAATTCCGATTCCGGCGACATCCTTGCTTCCCATTATCTTGTTCCCGCTAGCAGGCGGCTTAGATATGAAAGCCACGACGTCAGCCTACGGAAATGATACAATCTTCTTGTTTCTTGGTGGGTTTGTCTTGGCTTTAGCGATGGAAAGATGGGATTTACACAGAAGGATCGCGATTAATATCATATCCGTTATGGGAACGAGGCCAGACCGGATTGTGCTAGGGTTTATGGTAGCAACCGGTTTTCTTTCTATGTGGATTTCCAATACGGCAACAGCGATGATGATGATTCCGATTGGACTTGCGATTACATATCAAGTACAAGATGCCTTGAAAGATAACCCGAAAGTCGATACGTCAAAAGGGAATTTCTCCTTTGGTAAAGCAATCATGCTTGGGATTGGTTATTCTGCCTCAATTGGTGGAATGGCGACTCTTATTGGAACACCGCCTAATGCTATTTTAGCTGGTACGCTCCGTGAACTGTTCGGTTATGAAATCTCCTTTGCGGGCTGGATGCTGTTTGGGGTTCCGTTTGCTTGGATTTTATTATTTTTCGCTTGGTTCTATTTAACGAAAATGGCATTCCCTACCGAGTTAAAGGACTTACCGGGTGGGAAAGCAATATTTGATCAAGAAAAAGAAAAGCTTGGAAAAGCGTCCTATGAGGAGAAAGCTGTTTTCATTGTTTTTGTTCTGACAGCGCTTTCCTGGATTACACGTACTTTTGTTTTAGAAAAAATCAATCCGAATATTGATGATACGGTGATTGCAATTCTTGCTGCTATTGTCCTTTTCCTCATTCCGACGAAGAGTACAAAAGCAAGCCATATTATGGATTGGTCGAGTGCGGTGAAACTACCTTGGGGTGTCCTACTTCTTTTCGGTGGTGGTCTATCGATTGCAGCAGGCTTCACAACGTCTGGATTATCAGAATGGATTGGATCACAGTTAATCGGTTTGCAAGGCGTTCATATTATATTAATTATTCTAGCTGTAACAGCGCTTGTTAATGCACTGACTGAAGTTACATCAAATACAGCAACTGCTACGATGATGTATCCAATTATGGCGGCACTTGCTCTTGCGGTTGATGTTCATCCCCTCGTGTTAATGGTTGCGGCGGGACTTTCTGCATCTTGTGCGTTCATGCTGCCGGTTGCTACACCACCGAACGCAGTTGTATTTGGAACGGGGTATATGCGGATTGTCGATATGGCAAAAGCAGGATTCTTCTTGAATATTGCATCGATTATTTTAATAACCTTGACTTGCTATTATGTGCTTCCGGCAGCACTTGGAATTGATATTACCGTTTTCCCGGATAGTTTTAAATAATAAAAAAGAGATGGATACGAATCCATCTCTTTTTTTTGCAATCAACCTTCCATACTTCTATTTTCAGCCCGCTTCTGATAGATCATAACCAATCCTAAGTATGCAGTTGGCAAGATTCCAGCGAAAATGATAACTGCATTCCAGCCAGCAAGGTTCCAAAGCGGTCCAACTACAGTACTCCCCATGCTGACTCCAATATAATAAGCAACTAAATAAAGACTTGCAGCACTTCCCTTATGGTGTGTAGCCTGTTCTGCAACCGTACTTGCTGTTAACGAATGCGCGGTGAAGAAACCTAAACACATCACACATAACCCGATAATGATGAGTGGTAGTGGCGGACTGAGCGTAATGAATATTCCAAAGGACAGTACTAATATTCCCGCTATCCGTACAGGCTTCAGACCAAATATTCCAGCCAACCAACCAGCAAACGGTGCCCCGAAGACACCAAATCCGTAGGCGAAAAATGTATAGGAGATCGTTTTTACAGATAAAGAATAAGGCTCAGCTTCCAAGTGGAATGGTAAGAATGTCCACACAGAAGTGAAAGCAAGCTGCAAAATGAGCCCCATCCCAATAACGGTTAGCAGCTTCGGATTTTTAAAATGTACGAGCATTCCTTCAATATCTCTACGGAAAGAGAGATCACTAGGTTGAAAAAAGCGTGATTTAGGTAAGAATAAGAAAACTAGTATTACGACAATCAGACCTAACCCAGCAAAACTGTAAAAAGCAACTTCCCAGGAAAAGCGATCGGATAAATAACCAGCCATCACTCTTCCAACCATCCCACCGAGTGCATTACTTGCTATATATAACGCTGTGGCAACTCCAATGTGGGGCCGGTCAATTTCTTCATTAATATACGCTAAAGCAGCTGCTGGGAGTCCGGCTAACGTAAACCCTTGGAGGAATCGTAGGATGACGATAAGTGAAAAGGCATCCAACAGTGGGATGAAGAAAAAAGGGATGACAGCTATGATTAAGGAATACTTGATAAAAGCGACCCTGCCTAATCTGTCAGATAAAAATCCGATTACAATCAGTCCAATAATCAGTCCGATAACAGGCAAAGATAATGTTAATGTGGCTTCGGATACTGTTACATTGAACTCTCTTACAAATAACGGTAAGAGCGGCTGGACGGCATAGAGACTCGCGAAGACAAAGAATGAAGCAAGCGCTAGGCTGATTGTAATCAGCCAAAAAGAGTTATCTTTTATGGTATGTTTTCTGGGTTTAATTATTTTGCACTTCCTTATGTAGATCAGCATGGTTGTCTTGTAATCTATTATAGCGCATATTTAAATAAATATTTATCCCGGTGTAATCATCCGTAAAACTCCACCTCAAAACCTCATGTCCATGTCGAGAAAATTTAGGTGGGAGATAACGGACTAACATGCCGATTCGTTCAACTAACAATCAATGGGGGATGAAGAAAAATCCCCACTGATTGAAGTCTCACTTTATTGAAAGAATAAAAAGCGAAGTCTAATTAAAGACTCCGCTACAGGTTGCCTGCTATTAATGGCAGCCAGCAAATGTGTATATAGGATAAAAGCTGATATACACCGTTACGCCTAAAAGAATGTCACGCCGATATTCTATCAGCTTTTGTCAAAGGAGCTTAAAAGATCTCCTTCTGATTAAACCTTATCTTATGAAACGCTTTTCAGAGCAAGGGTTATTTTTAATTAAACTAAGACTCGTGACTACAGTCATAAGAGGTTCAAAATAGTAGTAACAGATTGACATGAAATGCATTTCATAACTTATACTAGAATTAATCTTTCGTTGTAAGTACTGATGAAGTAGGGTGAGTAAATGGCAAATATTAAAGATTTGGCCGAGATGGCAGGGTTCTAAGCAATATGCTTGGAACTTTTTTTGTGACCATTCTCTCTCCCGGCACTATTTTACGATCCATAGCGGCGTTTTTTTGCAAGTTCACGCCATCATTTACAAAGGTTGAATCCGTTTTCTTTGCATAACAATATGTGATATGATAGGATAGGATTATGCTTGTATACAAGTATTCATGTATTTTGTATGTTGATTTCCAATAAGGAGCTGATAAATATATGTCTATGAAAAGGCTTTATCCTGATCGTTTATTATCATCGACTAATTCGATGGGAGAAAGACTTGTTTCCGAATTGAGAATACGGATTATTTCCCAAGATATCCCAAAAGAAAGCGTTCTATCGGAAAATCAGATAGCTAAGGAATATCAGGTAAGTCGCTCCCCAGTCAGAGAAGCTTTGAAAGTATTGGAAAGGGAAGGTCTTGTTCGTTTGGGAAAGATGGGAGCAAATGTTATTGGCATCTCTGAAAAAGATATTGAGGAAATTTATGATATTAGACTTTTGATTGAAACGTTTGTCACAGGTCGGTTGCTCGTGTCGCATAATGACGCGTTGTTGAATGAACTGAGGAAAGTCCTGGAAATGATGAAGATTGCCATCAAATACGGGGATGTTGATGAATTTTCCTTTAAGGATATCGAGTTTCATGAAATCATTATAAAATCAATTAACCACCAGCAAATTTTAATGGTTTGGAATCAATTGAGACCAGTTATGGAATGTCTCATCCTATTATCGATGAGGTATAGGAGCAAGGTTAATTATGAGGATTTCGACCGGATACTGGAAAATCATGAACTTATTATTGAAGCGCTGTCCACGAAGGATAGCAAACTGATGGACAAAGCATTTTACAATAATTTCGGTGATGTACAGAACCGGGTGGAAGAACTGTGGACGAATGCGGAAATGATGAAGAAAGCGAGAGATTATGATGGATGAAAATAGATTTATGCTTGGTGTTGATATTGGAACAACGAGCACGAAAGCAGTTTTATTTCGAGAGACTGGAGAAATTATTGCTGAGGAAAATAATGGTTACAAACTGCATACCCCTGATATTTTAACGGCAGAACAAGATCCCGAGGAAATATTCCAAGCCGTTGTATTGTCAATTGCAAATGTCATGCGCCGCTCGAAGATAGACCCGGAAAAACTATCATTTATTTCGTTCAGCAGTGCGATGCACAGCGTTATTGCTATGGATGAAAATGATCGACCGCTGACACCTTGTATCACTTGGGCAGACAATAGAAGTTCTGAATGGGCAGAGAAGATAAAGGAAGAACATGATGGGCATGATATCTATTTAAAAACAGGGACACCGATCCATCCAATGTCTCCACTCAGTAAAATTGCCTGGATAGAACATGAAAAAATAGAGATAGCACGTAAAACGAAGAAATATATCGGAATCAAAGAATACATTTTCCATAAATTCTTCGATGAATATGTCGTTGACTATTCAATAGCCTCAGCTATGGGAATGATGAACCTGAAAACGTTGACATGGGAAGAACGTGCCCTTTCAGTTGCTGGTATAGACGAATCCAAGCTATCGCGTCTCGTTTCGACTCAAGAGATTTTTACAGGTTGTCATCCGGTATTAGCGAAAGAGATGGGAATTTCGGAGTCAACTCGCTTTGTCATCGGTGCAAGTGATGGTGTCCTGTCAAACATTGGTGTGAATGCTATCGGTGAGGGAGAGGTTGCTGTCACGATTGGCACGAGTGGAGCAATCAGAACGGTCATTCCAGAACCGAAAACAGATGCAAAAGGACGTATCTTCTGTTATGCCTTGACAGAGGATCATTGGGTTATCGGTGGTCCAGTCAACAATGGCGGGATGGTGTTGCGCTGGATTCGCGATGAGCTTGCCGCAAGTGAAGTGGAGACTGCCAACCGATTGGGGATTGATGCATACGATGTCTTGACTCGGATTGCTGATGGTGTTGAACCAGGTGCAAATGGGCTCCTGTTCCATCCATTCTTAGCTGGTGAACGAGCGCCACTATGGAGTGCAGATGTTAAGGGGTCCTTTATTGGCCTGACATTGAATCATAAGAAAGAACACATGATACGTGCTGCTTTGGAAGGAGTTATTTTCAATCTATACACTGTATTTTTAGCTTTGACGGAAGTTATGGATACACCGGTCACTTCCATTAAGGCAACTGGCGGGTTTTCCCGTTCAAAAGTATGGCGGCAGATGATGGCCGACATATTTGATCAAGAGGTAATCATTCCGGAAAGTTATGAATCATCCTGTCTTGGAGCATGTTTATTGGGGCTTTACGCTGAAAAGAAAATAAACTCTTTTGATGTTGTCCAAGATCTGATTGGTGCAACTTATAAACATACACCAAACGCAGCTAACGAAGAAGTATATCGTAAACTTATTCCGATATTCATCAATATATCGAGAGTTCTCGAACAAGAATACAAGAATCTTTCGGAGTACCAGAAGAATACACAAAAAAATGACGAAGGTCATTTAAATAAGAAATATTAGGAGTGAATCACATGTCTTTAGCTGGAAATATGTATCCGTTGCTCATTGTTGCTTTGGGAGTTATTGTCCTACTGATCCTTATCATGAAACTGAACTTGAACACATTTATTTCTTTAGTTATCGTTTCCTTCTTGGTGGCTCTTGCTTTAGGTATGCCACTCGGCGATATCGTTGATTCGATTGAAAGTGGGATGGGCGGAACACTTGGCAGCATCGCGTTAATCTTTGGATTCGGTGCTATTCTTGGTAAGCTTGTTGCAGATGCCGGGGGTGCTCAGCGGATCGCGATGACTTTGATCAATCGGTTTGGCGAAAAGAATATCCAGTGGGCTGTAGTGATTGCATCATTCATCATTGGTATTGCTTTATTCTTTGAAGTAGGTCTTGTGTTACTTATTCCTATTGTCTATCAGATTGCAAAGCAGTTAAGAGTTTCCATTCTTTACTTGGGAATACCGATGGCCACTGCCTTGTCGGTTACTCACGGGTTCTTGCCGCCACATCCAGGACCGACGGTGATTGCTCAGCAGTATGATGCAAATATTGGTATGGTGCTGGTGTATGGGTTCATTATTGCGGTTCCTACTGCGATTATAGCAGGTCCATTATTCACTAGAGTAGCAAGAAAGTTAGTCCCGGAAGCTTTTGAAAAAACAGGCGACATCAAGGCTGTCGGTGAGGTTAAGGAATTCAAACTGGAAGATACTCCAGGTTTCGGTGTAAGTGTTATGACAGCTTTATTCCCGGTTATTTTAATGGCATTAGCCACAATTGTCCAGTTATTGGAGGACATTTGGAATATACCAGGCAACGTGTTTATCGATATTATCCACTTGATTGGTGAACCGACGACAGCACTGTTGATTTCAGTTCTGATTGCAGTGTATACGATGGGGGTTGCCCGGCAAATTCCGATGAAGCAGGTTATGGCCTCTGCGGAAGAATCGATCCGTTCCATTGGAATGATGCTCTTAATCATTGGGGGTGGCGGAGTATTTAAGCAAGTATTGATTGACGGCGGAGTTGGTGATGCAGTAGCAGATATCTTTGCAGGCAGCAATTTATCTCCGCTCATATTAGCTTGGCTTATTGCAGCCATCTTAAGAATTGCACTTGGTTCAGCTACAGTCGCGGCATTGACGACAGCTGGATTGGTCATCCCCTTGATGCAAGGGTCTGATGTCAACCTTGCGCTGATGGTTCTCGCAACTGGAGCGGGTAGTGTCATCGCTTCCCATGTAAACGATGCGGGATTCTGGATGTTTAAGGAGTTCTTTGGTTTGACGATGAAAGAGACATTTTCAACTTGGACCTTGCTTGAAACAATCATTTCGGTAGTCGGGTTAGGTTTCATTTTACTATTAAGTATCTTTGTGTAAAATACTTAAATAATGAAAGGACTTGTAAATATTGCGTCATTCAATCGGTATATTTGGTCTAGGAGTATGGGATCAAGCCTCGCAAAAAACATGCTGAATAATGATGAACGTGTTGCGCTTTACAACTATACTCCTGATTTGACGAAGCGATTTATTGAGGATTTCCCTCATCAGAATGCGGCGGCATATAAAGATTTGGAACAATTTATTGATTCATTGGAGAAACCAAGGAAAATATTTCTGATGGTGACAGCAGGAAGTATTACAGATTCAGTCATCAACTCGATTGTCCCTTTACTTGATAAGGGCGATATTATTATGGATGGTGGAAATGCCAACTTTCAAGATTCAACAAGACGGTTCCATTCATTGAAGAAATTAGGTATCAATTTCCTGAGTGTTGGAGTATCTGGCGGAGAGACCGGTGCATTGAATGGACCTGCTCTGATGCCGAGCGGTGAAAAGGATGTATATGATAAAGTGGCGCCGATCCTTGAAAAGATAGCTGCAAAGGTCAATGGTAAACCTTGCTGCTCCTATATCGGGACAGAAGGGTCAGGCCATTACGTGAAAATGGTCCATAATGGCATCGAATATGCCGACATGCAGCTAATATCGGAAGCTTACCAAATTCTGCGGAAAATCATCGGTCTTGATGTCAAAGAGATAGCAGATATATTTGCTGAGTGGAATGAATGGGAATTGAAGAGTTATCTAATAGAAATTACGAGCGATATATTGAATTATGATGATCCGGAAACATCTCAGCCAATTATCGATGTTATACTAGATAAGGCTGGACAGAAAGGCACTGGGAAGTGGACAAGTAAAGATGCGTTAGATATTGGTGTTCCTGCTTCGATTATTACGGAGTCGGTTTTTGCGAGATATCTCTCTTCTTTAAAAGATGAACGTGTGGAAGCGGCAAACTATTTAGCTGGACCGAAAATGGCATTGGAGATTTCGGATAAAGATTATTGGATCAATCTTGTCAAAGAAGCATTATTCATGGGGAAAATCTGTACGTATGCTCAAGGATTTATGCAATACAAGCAAGCCGCTGAACATTATGGATGGGACTTGCAGTTGGACGAAATCGCACTCATTTTCAGGGGAGGCTGTATTATCCAGGCTGAATTCCTCGAGTCAGTAAGTCAGGCATTTCAAGCCGATCCGGAATTGAAAAATATATTGCGGGCGCCTTATTTTCAGGAAAAGGCGAATAATTATGAGGGGGCATTAAGAAAGGTTGTCATGAAAGCGATGGAAAACGGATTGTCCATTCCGTGTCTAAGTTCTTCTTTATCATTTTATGATGGCTATCGTTCTCCAAGGAATGGAGCTGAATTGATTCAGGCACAACGGGATTACTTTGGTGCCCATACGTATAAACGTGTCGATAAAGCAGGCGTTTTCCATACGGAATGGGGAACAGATCCCATGAGCAGGGATTAGAAAACCTTTTGAATTTACGCTTAAACGACCACCAGCTTTAGCAGGTGGTCGTTTAAGAAGAAGTTGATTAAAAGAGGGACAGTTTGAACCTCTTATGACTGAAGTCACGAGTGTTCTTATTTCTAAATACAGGTGAAAGGAGGACGAGAGAGTGACTGAACAAAGCGTAATTTTCTTTGATATAGATGGGACATTGCTTGACCATCACAAAGAGTTGCCAGCCACAGCAAAAGAAGCAATATTTCAATTAAAAGAAAAAGGTCATGTAGTCGCGATTGCTACAGGAAGGGCTCCATTTATGTATGCTGATTTGCGGGAAGAGTTGGGGATTCATTCTTATGTGAGCTATAACGGACAATACGTCGTTTTAGAGGGGGAAGTGATCTATACGAATCCTTTAAATAAGTCTTCTCTGTTAAACTTTACAGAGAAAGCTCTACACAATAATCATCCCGTTGTGTATATGGATCACGAAGATATGCGGGCGAATGTCCCGGAACATCCGTATATTAACGAAAGTATTGCCAGTTTAAAAATTAATCAATTCCCAACGCATGACCCTTATTATTATCAAGATCGTGCGCTGTACCAAACGCTGCTATTTTGTGCAGAAGGAGAGGAAGAACAGTATGAAAGGGAATTTAAAGATTTTGATTTTGTAAGATGGCATCCTGTATCAGTAGACGTCGTTCCGAAGGGCGGATCGAAGGCTATAGGGATTAAAAAAATGGTTGAAAAACTTGGGATCCCGCGCGAAAGACAATACGCCTTTGGAGACGGATTGAACGATTTGGAAATGTTAAGTTCGATTGAAAATAGTGTTGCGATGGGAAATGCAGAAGAAGTGATAAAGTTAGCTGCAAAATATGTTACGCACTCCGTTGATGATGATGGTATCTATCATGGTCTGAAGATGACAGGCTTGTTGTGATTTAGTTACTGAAAAAAATTAGTGAAGTATGCGAACTAAAGATTATGAAGTACAGCATATCTCATTAACAAGAATATATAAGGATACGGATTAAAAAAAACGAAGTCTGCCTAAAGCGAGACTTCGTTTTTAAACTTTACCTGTATTATATAGCAATAACTCCAACCAACACAGCAACAATTAACAACACAATACTAATTCCCCACATCCAGAACAAGGAATAACGGATGTGTTTCCCCATCTCGAGTCCAGCGAGTCCAAGTGCAAGCCAAAGTGCGGGCGAGAAGGGACTGACGAATGTACCGACAATATTTCCAATTATCATGGCGTAGGCTGTAGACAATGAATCAATGCCAAACCCGACAGCCATTTGGTCAGCAACAGGGAGTAACGCAAAATAATAGGCGTCTGTACTTAATAATAAATCGAATGGCACCCCGAAGAAACCAATGATTAAATGTAAATATGGTGCGATGAATGCCGGAATGATTGTTACTAAATCAGCTGCAATCGCGTTAAGCATTTCCGTTTCTGTTAAAATACCAAGAAATGACCCGGCAGCAAGGATAATCGTTGCCATAGTGAGGGCGCTAGGTGCATGTTCCTTTATCCGGTCTGATTGCTGTTTTACATCTGGATAGTTCAGCGGAAGTGCAATACTAAGCCCAATCATGAATGCGAATCCTGCTGGAATAATTCCCCAGACAAGAACACCGATAACAGATAGAAAAAGAATCGCATTAACCCAGATTAACTTTGGTCGTGCGAGTGATCCTTCCACTTTTGACTGATCCGAATCCCCATTCACTTTGTCTACTGCAGCCGCTGCTTCTTCTGCGCTTACCAAGCCATACTTTTTACTGATTATTTGTTGTTCCCTTATACCGAGAAATACTGCAAGAATAACCATTAAAACGATTCCAATTGCCTGAATTAAAATTAAGGGACGCCACAATTCAGTTACATCAACGTTTAATACCGAAGCGGTTCGTCCTAATGGTCCTGCCCAGGGCACCATGTTCATAATACTCGCGCTACCGCCAATCAACAGCAGTAGTAAATATGGATTCATCTTCAAATGTTTATACAATGGGAGCAGGGCAGGAATTGTAATGAGAAATGTGGATGCCCCAGCACCATCGAGATGAGCGATTGCAGCGATAATGACCGTACCGACACTCACGGTAATAACGTTTCCTTTTGTCCATTTAATCAAGGTACGGATTAATGGATCGAATAAACCCGCGTCTTGCATCACACCAAAGAATAGAATCGCAAAAATAAACATAGTGGCAACATTCATGACGGTTAGAATTCCCTTAGAGAAAAAGTCACCAATTTCAGCAAAGCCAAATCCTGCAATCACAGCAGCGATTAATGGTACAAGTACCATCGCTACGACAGGTGTTACCTTGTTGGTAATTAATAATAATACGATAATCAAAATAGTTAAAAATCCAATGATGCTCAAACTCAAATTTTTCTCCCCCTGACCATATGCAAGCTGTCCTTATGCGTTGTAAGCGCTTGCATATTAATGTAGCTTTCCGTAAGATTAGCTTTTTAAAAATTTACCATACAGAAAGAGGGAAAGAAATATTTCTTGCATAAAAAGAATAATTTATATATTACTCATTTTGTTCATAAATTTCACGGAGGAAGTATTTTCGCTCTGGGCGGCCGACCGTTCCATATTTCAACCTCATTTCTATTTGCTTGATACTAACGAGGTATTCTAAGTAACGGCGAGCGGTGGAGCGGCTCATGCCGATTTGCTTACTAAGTTCGACGGCAGTAATTCCCCTTGTAAGTTCTGTTTCTAGTAAGGTTGTAATTTCATTTAACGTAATAGCATCAATCCCTTTAGGTAAGTTCTCGCTATTATGCTTAGGAAGGGACTTAGGTAAAATATAAGTGTCAATCTCATCCTGGCCTAGCACTTCTTTAGATTCAAGAAAACTTCTTCTTTCTTTAAATCTGTTTAATGTCCGCTCGAATCTATCCATATCTACCGGTTTTATAATGTAGTCAAACACCCCGCCCCGCACCGTTTCTTGGATCGTGTTCACTTCATCAGCTGCGGTGACAATGATAATATCCGTATTTCTATATGTACTACGGTTCTCCCAGAACAAATCAAGACCTTCTACGTCAGGAATGTAAATATCTAGTAGCACAATATCGGGAACATTGCTGCTCTCTTTGAGAAAGTTTAATGCTTCCTCGCCGGTCTTGACGGAAGCACGAACGATAAATCCTTCCGTGTTTTCGATAAACTGCTTGTGAATATTTGCAATCCGAAAGTCATCTTCAACAATTAAAACCTGATAGTTCTCTTTCACCTTGTCACTCCTTTCTTTTCGGTATCATGATGACGAAGCAAGCTCCACCCATGTCACCATCTTCCAGGATGATTTCACCGTTGATCCGCTGGATTGCTTGATTGGACAAAGCAAGACCAATCCCGCGATTCGTTCCATTTTTTGTAGAGAAGCCCTGGTCGAAAACTTTTGGAATATGTGAGGCTTTAATACCTGGACCAGAATCTTCTACTTCTATTAGGATGTCCTCACCTATATCTGTAAAAAATACTGATACCTTTCGCTTCTCTGGGGCCTCATTTTTCACCGCTTCAATCGCGTTCTCTATCAAATTACCAAGTACGGTTAACAATACATCCTTTTCTATTTCAGAAAAACGATAGGATAACTCACTATCGGGATGAACACTCAACTTCACCCCAAGCTCATTCGCCTGATTCCATTTCCCTTGTAAAATCGCATGGATAATCGGATCGGTGAAGTGATCGGTTAAAAATTGATCCCATTTATCCCTTGTCTCCCGATTTCTTTTTATAAAGTCAATCGCTTCGTCATACTGCTTCAGCTGCAGCATGCCGAGAATCGTATATAATTTATTGGAGAATTCATGGTTTTGTGCCCGCTGCGCATCGGCATATTGCTTCACCCTTGATAACTCATGAATAACTCCTTCGAGTTCCGTCTTGTCACGGAATGTTAGTACTGTCCCGATTTTCGCGTCTTTTTGATACATTGGTGTTTGGTTCACGAGTAACACATTTTTACCCATTACGACCTCGATGTCGTGCATGCACTTGTTGTCTCTAAGCAAGCTTGGCACATTGAACTCGGGGAAAATAGCTTGAATAGATTTACCGATATAATGATCCTCGGTAAACGGTTCTTGTAATAAATGTAGTGCGGAAATATTCATCATCGTAATGCGAGCCTTATTATCGATAGCAATAATTCCTTCATGTGTCGATTGTAAAATGGCTTCCTTTTCAATCATTAAGTTTGAGATTTCTTCCGGTTCCAGATTGAATAATAGTTTTTTAATATAGGTCGCAATCAGAATTGCTCCAATGATTCCGAGTAAAATAATAATTGAAATCGTAAGCCATAACTCGTAATTTTGCTTTTTGATAATTTCCCGAATGTCATCAATCATAAATCCGACCGAAACAATTCCAATAATCTCACCGTCCTCAGAGTAGACAGGGGTTTTTCCTCGAATGGATTCGCCTAGTGATCCTTCTGCTTCCGATATGTATGATTCTCCATGTAATAAAGCCCGGTCATTATCTTCACCGACCATTTTTTTGCCAATCTTCGCGGAATCGGGGTGGAAGTAGCGGACGCTTTCTGTGTTGCCAATAACAATAAATTCTGCTTCTGTAACGTCTTGAATTGGCATCACAATTTCTTGAATAACCGCTGCAGGATTATCCGATTGAAAAGCCTCTCTTAGTTCGGGAATAGTTGCGATCGTCTTCGCAACACTGAGTGCCCGCTTACCAACCTGATCCTCAGTCGTATTTGAAATAAAGTCATGAAGAAAGAAGGCAAAGACAATAAAGATACTGATAATCAAAATGCTGATTAGCATAATCATCTTTGCTTTCAAATTAAACCGGATCCTTGGCCGATTTTGTTTAGTTTGATGAGGAATTGGATTCATTGTTTTGACTCCATCCATTTTAAATATATTTCTATTAGTTTATCACGTATTAACGGTCTGTAATACCCCCACCTCTAAACAAGAGGGAGAGCCAAAATGTTAAGGTGGGGGATATACAGTCCGTAAATACCTGATTCTGTTTAACTAACATTCAGTGGGGGGGAAGGAAATCTCCACTGAATGAGTTTCACTTTATCATATTAGGAAGTGTGAGAGCTTTTAAGACATGAAAAAGCAACTCCAATGGAAGTTGCCTTTTCATTTAGGAACCGAAAATAGTTTGCAGTTCAATGAACAGATCGTCAAAAATATTTTAGTCTTAATATATAGTTTAATTCAAGAGTCAAATAATGTCTAAAACAACTCGGTTTACTCTAGTTGAAAATAGAGACTTAAACGTGGTATAAGTGTAAAGGTAATGAAGATATTTTTTGATTTTTTACGGACAAGGGAATTATTTTCTCGACTCCGATGATGAAAGGACTTTAATACAATGGATAATTTTTGGCATGAACTACCGAAGCCGTTTTTTATATTGGCACCGATGGAAGATGTGACGGATGTTGTATTCCGTCATGTGGTGAGTGAAGCAGCACGGCCTGACGTGTTTTTCACGGAGTTTACGAACACAGAAAGCTATTGTCACCCAGACGGGAAGCAAAGTGTTCGTGGTCGTTTGACATTTACGGAAGATGAACAGCCGATTGTCGCTCATATATGGGGGAATAAACCGGAACACTTCCGCGAAATGAGTATTGGCATGGCTGAAGCAGGATTCCGCGGAATTGATATCAACATGGGTTGTCCGGTTCCGAACGTTGCAGCAAACGGAAAGGGAGCCGGCCTGATTCGTCATCCGGAAGTTGCTGCCGAAGTAATACAAGCAGTGAAAGCAGGGGGCCTTCCCGTTAGTGTGAAGACACGGCTTGGTTATACGAGAGTTGAAGAGTGGCGTGACTGGCTGACACATATCTTTGAGCAGGATATCGTGAACTTGTCCATTCACTTACGTACTAGAAAAGAAATGAGTAAGGTGGATGCACACTGGGAGATGATTCCAGAGATTAAAAAACTTCGTGATGAAATTGCTCCAAATACACTGCTTACCATCAATGGTGATATTCCCGATCGTCAAACTGGCTTGGAGCTTGTAGAAAGGTATGGTGTGGATGGGGTCATGATTGGGCGCGGAATTTTCAAGAATCCGTTTGCTTTTGAAAAAGAAAAGAAAGATCACAGCCCGGAGGAATTGCTCAATCTGCTAAGGTTGCATCTCGATCTCTTTGATAAGTATTCGGAAATCGAGCCGCGTTCCTTCAAACCGCTCCGTCGTTTCTTTAAAATTTATGTTCGGGAGTTCCGTGGCTCGAGTGAATTAAGGCATGAATTGATGAGTACGGAAACAACAGATGAAGTGCGGGTATTGCTTGATCGCTTTCAATTAAATTGACGCTGGAAAATTGGAGTGTTACATGATGAATTTTACTATAAGGCAGGAAGATGCCGGGGATTACGAATTAACCGAGAAAGTTGTGCAGCGTGCATTTGTTGATGCAGAATATAGTGATAAAAGGGAACATAAGCTAGTCTCAAGAATTAGAAAAAGCAATGCATTTATTCCCGAGTTATCGCTAGTTGCCGTAGATGCAAATGAAGAAATCGTAGGGCATATTTTGTTATCCAAAATAAAAATTAAAAATACTGAACAAAATATAGAATCCCTTGCTCTTGCGCCGGTCTCTGTCTTACCCGATTATCAAAATAGAGGGATAGGAAGACAATTAATTCTTGAAGCTTTGAAGCGAGCGAAAGAGCTTGAATATCAGTCGGTTATTGTCTTGGGTCATCCGGAATACTATCCGAAATTCGGATTTAGGAAGGCATCTGAATTGGAAATAAACGCCCCTTTTGACGTTCCAGATGAAGCGTTTATGGTTATTGAATTAAAGGAGAAGGCACTCCAACGGTTTTCGGGAACCGTTGAATATCCGAACGTGTTCTTGGAATAATTAGACCAAGCCAACAAAAAGTTTCAAGGGGTTGATTATGAATGACGAAAGTTACACCATTTCTCATGTTTCAAGATGGTAAGGCGGAAGAAGCGATGAATTTCTATACATCACTAATCAAGGATTCTGAAATTACAAGTATTACCCGATACGGGGCGAATGAACCCGGTGGTGATGAAGGAACGGTCATGCAGGCAACCTTCACTTTAAAAGAGCAAACGTTCATGTGCATTGACAGCAATATCAAGCATCAATTTACTTTTACCCCATCATTCTCAATTTTCGTTGATTGTGACACAGAAGAGGAGCTTACCAGCCTATATGAAGAGTTACTGGAAGGTGGACAAGCGCTGATGCCACTTGATAATTATGGTTTCAGCCGGAAATTTGGATGGATTAATGACCGGTTTGGAGTTTCTTGGCAAATCAATCTTCCATAAATAGAAAGCCTGATTGCTAATAATCGGGTTTTTTTGGAACGAGAACAGATAAGAACCCGATTAAGAGTGCTTTGATTCAAGTAACGAATTTAGGAATAATTGTTATATACATGAGAAAAACGTGTGTATAAAAGAAGGAGTGAATTGATAATGGGAGAAAATATCGATGTGAGGCTGGAACCAGTTGATGTATCAAGCTTAACGGTAAAAGAAATGGAAGCAGAATTGGAAGGAGGATATGCAGATTATATACAGGGAAATACAAAATTTGCTGCAGAAGTTTTTGCGAAAATTCATAAAGAGTATAAGACGTAATACAAGAATGGGATCAAACAATAGTTATGAAAAATCTAAAAGCATACGACTCGAGTGAGTCCCCAAGATATGAAACCTCCATTTTTTCTTTAAATGAAACATTGCCACCCATAAAGCGAATTTGATATACTTAGTTTCATTCTGGAGGGACTTAAATGAACCTGAAAAATATAACCTATAAACAAGTTATTTTTTATATAAGTCTGGCGGTTCTTTTAATCGGATCGCTTCTATTTGTGAACAATAATTATTCCTTTTACGACCGACCAATAGCTAAAGTAATGGAAGCACATTTGGAAGAATCTAACGACGTAGTTGATGCTTATGGAAACGAGGATCGCTTATTTACACAATCCATTGAAGCAAAATTAAAAAATGGCGCAGAAAAGAACCGTTCCATCCATTTAATCAATGAATATTCGGCGTCCGGAGCCTTTGATCAAGCGTATAAAGAAGGCGACGAATTATTTGTCTGGATAGATGCAGATACTGGAAAAGGTAGAGAATTAACAGGTACGATTCAAGATGTAAAGCGGGATAAGCATATACTCCCGATTGTCTGGATTTTTATCTTTATCTTGCTCCTCATTGGAAAGAGGCAGGGATTCTTCGCCATTATTAGTCTGATACTTAATGCAGCAATTTTATCTTACGCACTGGATATTTATGTAGAGAATTCCAATATTGGCTTACTGATTATTTGTGGCGTCACTGTTGTTTTATTTACGATTACGTCTTTATTGTTGATTAATGGTTTTAATGAAAAGACGTATGCCGCGATTATTGCAACACTGTTAGGAACGTTTATTTCATTTTTCATTACGTACGCTGTCCTTTGGTTGACAGGTGAGAATGGTCTAAGGTATGAAGAAATTGATTTTCTCAGCCGTCCGTACAAGCCAGTTTTCTTGGCAGGATTATTAATCGGATCGCTTGGGGCTGTTATGGATGTTGCGATTACGATGTCGTCGTCTGTCTTTGAAATGTATGAGAATAATCATACGATCGATAATAAGACATTGAAAAAATCTGGTCTGCATATTGGGAGAGATATCATGGGGACGATGACCAATATTTTATTTTTCGCCTATATAAGTGGCTCCATTCCTATGCTTCTCTTGTTTTTGAAAAATGCTTCCTTGTGGGGATTTACCCTTTCAATGAACCTGTCGCTTGAATTAGCTAGGGCACTTGCAGGCGGTATAGGAATCGTTTTGGCCATTCCAATCGGTCTGTATATCTCTATCTTTTTTGTTAACCGGAAGAGGGGACGCGTATGAATGTATTAGTGGTACTATCCGCCATTTTGTTTATCCTAATGGTGCTCATTGGCGGGAGAAAAGGGTTACGGTCATTTATTTCGTTGTTTCTAAACTTTGCGGTTCTGATCCTTACCGTATTTTTCCTGTTGGATCCTGCGATGAACCCAATTATCTTGATTTTAATCGCCTGTGCAATCATCAGTTGTATCAATCTGTTTTACATCAATGAAGTAAATAGCAAGACAAAGACAGCTTTCTTGTCTACGGTAATAACGATTGTTTTCCTAGTTCTGCTTATTTATATCATGACGGATAAATTAATGATCCAAGGGTTTAGTGAAGAGCAGGTAGAGGAGTTGAGTACGTTATTCTCTCTCTATATCGGACTGGATTTTGTGAAGATAGCAGCAGCGATGATTATTGTGAGTACAATCGGAGCGATTACGGATGTCGCTATTTCCATTACTTCACCGATGCAGGAAATATTTGATCAAAATCCAGGCATTACGAAGAAAGATTTATTCATTTCCGGTATACGGATTGGCAGGGATATTTTAGGATCGAATACAAATACATTGTTTTTCGCCTTCTTTGGTGGATATTTGGCGTTGTTATTATGGGTGAAAGACATGGAATACTCGATTGGTGAAATTGCCAATTCGAAAATCTTCACCTCGGAGCTCCTCATTATCTTGAGTGCTGGTATTGGGATAGCGATGATCATTCCGATTGCTTCTTGGATTAATTCGTATTATTTAGTGAAGAAGAGGGAGCAAGATGCGTTGCAGGATGAATAGGGGGTGAAAGGGAAGCAGTGGGTTGATAAAGATGATCTCCTGCCGTTAATAAAAAAGGCGGTCGTATCCTCTGTAATGATTACTTCTTCCAGCTAATGTGATTCTTTCAGTGACACTTCCTGATAGTCCTCCATCACTGTAAGGTAAGAATGCTTGTAGACATTAGAAAATAGTTTTTTAGTTGATGTTAGTTTGTCGAATTTATACAGGATCCAAAATAATGGAAAAGGGAAGGATTGGTAACTCTTCCTTATCCTGATTGCCGGTAAGCGCTCAATCGGTAATATGTATCTTGAGGGAAACAGCGCGTTTTACCAAGCGATGGAATATAACGGGAAGAGCTACTCTGGTACATGGGATTTATTTGCGTCGGCCATTATGGGAAGTATGATGCGCGGGGAAAACCTGGAAAATGCTGTACAACTTACAGTCAAATTCCTCACCGAAGTGATCCACGATTCTTACATGGAAGATGTCTCTGAATTTGAAGGGATTAATTTTGAAAAGTATTTGGTGATGTTGGCCTAGAGAAAGCGATCTACCAAGCGTTAACGAGAAAAAGAATCCAGTAGAATGTGGATTCTTTTTTTCCAAAATATAACCTATCGTTTTACTGATTCATAGACTAAGATCCAATCAATAAGAATAAATCACACTCCGATTAAATGCATGTCCTTCCTTAGTCTTTCCTTCAATAATAATGGTAACCGTATAGATACTGCCTTTCTTATGCTTATCCAAATTTAGGTTATGCGAGAGTGCGTTCCGTCCAGTTGCTTTCCATTTTTTCTGATTATCCGGGTTTTGTGTTTCCACCATATGGTAGTCCACTACCAAACTATCGAGATTAATTTGTTTGGCATCCGCTTGAAGCTCCACCTGCTGCATGACACCATATCCCTTGTTTGCTTTAATTAGTGGTGTGCTTTCGAAGTCAGCAACAAATAAATAGGCGTTTTCTTCAGCATTAGACTGGACAGCTATGGTCCATGCCCCTGCCTCTGGTGCCGGAATTTCCAAAATATATCCGATTGCATCTTTAAAAATACCCTCTGTCATCGGTACCTCTTTTACTTTCGTGTTCACTACTTTTCCGTACGGGGAAACCAGTTCTACGTCTGTCAATGGTTCTGCTGTTAAAAACTGCAGCGTCAAACTCTTAACATTTTTCTCCACGTTTAGCTCAATCTCAGCCTTGTCAACAATAGGACCTCCATCCACCCAGCGGTTTGTTATGGGAGCAGGCATATTTTTCTGATCACTGATTGGTGATTTGCTCTGGGCTGCTGTCAAATGTTCTCCGCTTAGATAATTTTGGAATACCGGGAATGTAGCTCCGGTACGGATAGAGGTGTGATTCCAGTCGCCTACCAGAAGTTCTTGTCCCCCTGGTAAGTTGCTGCTCGCGGCCGTTACGACCCCATCATTTGGCCCATAGCTGGACAAGTAGACACCACCAAACCAATTCGCGGAGAAAGCCGGCCCCCATCCCGTACCTCCAAGCGTGAAATAATTATGCTGATAGGCTTTGGCATTGGCATCTGTCTGCATACGGAAATCCGCCATATAAGCGGTCTGCATGGAGGCTGTTCCCTCGCCTTGCAGACCAATCAGCGCTGCAAGCCAGCCTGCCCCGCTGCTGTATGCAAGATCAGCAAGCTCGGAACCGTGATGGGGACTGGATAACGTAATTACATTTTCCATGTACGGCCCTGCACCATAATACGTGATTGCCGCATGCGTATCCACTCCACCTTTACTGTACGCAACGACAGTGATTGGCTTCCTGTTAAAATGTAGGGAAATCTCCCTGATTTTTGATGCAAGCAATTCTCCATTATTCCACATATCTGCCGACTCGCCTCCAGCATCATGGAGCTGGACAAAAGCCGTCTGATATCCTGCCTGATAAGCAGTATCATACATATTATTGTCTTCCCAAAAAATTTGAGCAACATTATTTAAACCAGGGACAAAAAGCAAAACAGGGGCATTTTCCATCAAGTTATCTGGAGTTTCTCCTCGGTACCATTCGCCAGGAGTCTCCTCATTTCCATTGCCGCCACTTCCTGCAATCGAATTCGAGACGGAACCTTCTATTAAAACTGGGGGTGGAACTTTCATCTGGGCTTGTGCGGTGATAGAAACAGAACCTTCCACGTACATTCCTATTGCTGAGAGGGTCAGGACACAAACGGACAGGACATGCTTGAACCTTTTCATTTTCCACTCTCCTCGTTCATTTTTATGTAAACGCCTAAATAATTGGCGGTTACAAAGAATAACAGTCCAGTGGCAAAGGGGAATTGTCTTTAAATCTAGTAAAGAGGCTCGAACAGTCAAACTTTATTGTAGAAAAGGTAAATTCCGTTAATTATCAAATAGTATAAAATAGATAGGAACAAAAATACAGTGTCTAAACTACTGGATGAGGCAATTTAGATAGGTAATAGGTAATTCAGATTAGGAAAATTAGATGGTAGGCTCGTTGGTCCGCGATTTGACACAAAGGAAGGGAACACGCAAATCTATTTGTTAAGAAAAATTGGGTATTCGGATTATCGTGTGGAATTCGTCCTGTTTAGATTTTAATTTATTTCTTACCTTGTATTACAAGACTAATGAAGTTTTACTATCGGCGTGATTGCTGCAATAATTATCATAGGTGTTTCTATATGGGCAAAATCTTGGACAGTAATTATTATCATGGGATTTTTAATGTTACCCAATTATTTATTGAATCTTACTCGATTGCAAGAGGAAACACAGGTGATTATAAGTGTTATCATCACTTATGGTGGAATTGGGATTTACCTTTGGATATTATCCAAACTGGAGAAAAGTAATTGATAACTAATTATGATTAATCTACCAAACTTTAAGATTCTGGATATGAAGGAAAGTGCACATGATTATAGATTCTTAGTTGAGTCTACTGCTTTATCTCCTTCTCATTGTCCAAAATGTGGTACCGTTGCAAACTTATATAAACATGGTAAGAAACAACAGCTATTTTTCGACCTGCCAATGCACGCAAAACGGGTCGGCATTTATGTCAATCGCCAACGATATAAATGTAGGGAATGTAATGAAACATTTTTTGAAGATTTACCAGATATGGATGTCAATTGTTCTGTTACTAATAGACTAATAAATTGGATTCAAGAAACCAGTCTGGAAAAACATTTACCAGTGTTACGGAGGAAATTGGCGTTGACGAAAAGACTGTACGAAACATCTTTAATGACTACGTTGCTGAACTTGAAGCGCAAACTGATTTTAGAATTCCTAAATGGCTTGGTATTGATGAAGTTCATTTGCTTAAAAATTACCGTTGTGTAATTACTGATGTTTTTATCTGCAGAAAGTTCCACTAATGTTTCTGCCACAGCTTTATACATTAAATCGTAAAGTAACTTTTGGCTATAATAAATTACTACACTTCAAGTGTCTGTCGGTTGTTATCAAAGATTGATAACGACCGACACTTCGTAATCTCGTTTCTACCCTTCATTCTCCCCCATCTTCTTGAAAAACACCATACTTCTCCTTAAATCGGTTCAAAGTCTTGATCCAAATCGTACTGAACAAGAAAAGGAAAAAAACGTTAGATAAAGCGTGGGCTAGATCGAAAAAGAAGCTCTGTGTGTTCAATAAAACAAATGTCTCTAGTGTCAGATCCCCCAATCCACTGAAGAATATCCACATATTCATGACCCAGCCAAATATAAATCCAACGATGAAGCCGTAGATGAGGCGCCAAGCCATGTGTTTCATGAAGAAGGTATTTGCCAGTAAGCCGGCAATGAATCCGGCCATTCCCCAACAAACCATTTGCCACGGGGTCCACGGACCTTGGCCGAGCACCATGTTGGAAATAAGCGCTGCTGAAGCTCCGATGACTAATCCGCTTTGGGGGCCAAGGGCAATCGCAGAAGCAATGATGACAAAGGTCGTCGGCTGGACACTCGGCAGTGCGGCGAAGGGAACCCGCGATACACCTGCAATCGCTGCTAATACTGCGAGCATGACCATTTCTCTGCTTGTCATACTTTTCCTTGAGAAACGAATGATGGTTGGAAGCAGAATCGCGATAATAAAAAGAATACTAATTAATAAATAATGCTGAACAATAAATTTTGGAAAAAAGACTAGTAGTAAAAAGAAAATTGCTACACCGATGATGGTAATGCCTTTTTCATTTGCCAACTTGCTATTGCCTCCTCTACTGTAACTACTGTCGGAACTTGGCTATCCTTTGTAATCCGATTGATCATGGTCGTATAATAATCATTGTTTTTGAAAAAGGCAGTCGTATCTTCAGTAACGATTATCTCCCCTTGGAACAGCATACTGCACCTCGTCACATGCTTTGCTGCAAATTCAACGTCATGGGTGACCATCATAATCGTGACACCTGTATGCTTGACTGTTTGAATAATGGAAGCAAACTCCTCTTTGAAAGCTGGGTCCATTCCTTTTGTCGGCTCATCCAGTAATAAAATTTGTGGATTTCCAATCAAAATGCCGACAAGTGCGGCCCGCTGCAATTCACCACCACTTAAATCATATGGATGCCTGTCAAGTAAAGCTTCCATCTGAAATTCCTTTACTAGTGTTTGTACCTCTGTTTCTGATTTCCCGTGTTTCGTAGCTAGAGCAGTATATTCTTCCTGTAATGTCTCATGTAAAAAGTAGAGCTTTGGATTCTGTGGTAAATAGCCGATCAGCTTCCGATCCATTTGTTTTACCTTCTTACCTTTATATCGGATTCTTCCATGTTGGGCAGTAAGAAGGCCAGCGATAATTTTAAGCAGGGTCGATTTTCCAGTGCCGTTTCCGCCTAATATGGCTAACCATTCTGCCTCTTGAACGGTTAAGGATAAATTATTTAATACCGGTTCTGTATGCTTTGAATAGCTATAGTCGATTTCTTTTAACTCAAGCAAAGGCTTTTCCGGCTTTACCTGTTCTTCCTGTTGTGACTGATTCGACGTAATATCCATTCCCTTTAACCATTGCTTAGCTTCCTTTACATGGAAGGGGATGGCAGGCGTTTTTGGGATGCCTGTAAATGCTAAATACAACTGGGAAGCTTCTGGTAAGTAGGCCGTCATGTTTTCAGCTAATAACGAAAGAGCTTTCCGCGGGCTTTCGGAAAATTTAATTTCTCCCTGTTTCAGCACGACAATTCGGTTAGCTAGGGAAAATAATTCATTTAACCGATGTTCGACAATGATGATCGTAATACCCAATTCATCATTTAACTGCTTTAATAAATACATAAAGTTTTTTGCTGCAATCGGATCGAGCTGTGCAGTCGGTTCGTCTAGTATTAATATTTTCGGATCAAGCAAAAGAACGGAAGCGAGGTTGATTTGTTGTTTTTCTCCACCGGATAGCTCGCTCGTGTCTTGCTGCAATAAATGATTAAAGCCAAAATAATGGACGATTTCCGCTGTTTTCTTACGCATTTCATTGGTTGAAAAACCTAGATTCTCCATACCAAACAGCAATTCGTCCATTACGTTGCTCATGACAATCTGATTCTCCGGGTCTTGAAATACCATCCCGATATCTTTTGCTAATGTGACGGCATCATGTTGCTCGAATGGAATGCCTTGATAGTAAATCTCACCGCTCCGTGTGCCGTGGAGATTCAGCTCCTGCTTCATGAGGCGGATAAGTGTTGATTTTCCGCTTCCGGAAGGCCCGCATAGGACAACAAAATCACCTTCATGAACGGTGAAGTTAATATCTGTTAAAGCTTGCTCGGAGGAGTTTGGATAAGTGAAATTTAAATTTCTCATTTGTAGAAGTTCCATTTGATGACCTCCTTGCCTTCCGTCCAAATCGGTAAACTGATAAGTACAATCCAACTAAGAAGATAGGACCAGCTGTATCCTTGTAACATGATAGATTCCAATACCGGTGTCAGCGTGAGTATCGTTTTATTGCTCTTCCAACCGATTAGGGTCAGCAGGCTAAGTAGAAGAAGAAAAACGAGCACCGCCCAATCCCGAGACTTCCAGAGATAAGCTTCATATTGACTTCTTTTCTGTAAGCCATACCCGCGCGCTGACATCGAATCAGCGGTTTGTACTGCTTCTTCAAGCGAGTAGGTTAATAGAATTTGAATAAATAACATGCCATTTTGTGCTTTCTCTCGTAGTTTTCCATCTTTCATGGAAACACCCTTCATTTCCTGCACGTCCTGAATATCCGCCAATCGTTTGCGAAATAGCGGCATAAAGCGAAGGGCGAGCATAAGAATCAACGCCCATTTCGGAAAGAATTTGGAAAAAAGATAGAGAAACTTATCGGACGTCATGACAATATTAAAGGTTGTGAATAAAGCTAATATCCCTGACAAAGTAAGAGCGATCATGGCACCTTGAATGACCGCTTCCAAGTAAAAGTCCCGTGAAAAGAGTTCAAAGAGCACAATATTCCCTTGCTGGTTAAAAAGAGGTGTGAACACAAAAACGAACAGAGCTAAAAAGATAATCATGTATTTCCATTTATTCAGCTCGACCCCTTTATCAAGGATAAGATTCACAAAAATAATAGAAAGGAGAGCTGCGGTTAAAAAAACCGGATGCTGATTCATCATCAAACCGGCGATAACAATGATGTAGTAGAGCAATAGGACAAATGGGTGAAAGGAACGGAATCCTCTAAGCATGTATCATCCATCCTTTAGTCTTCCAAGTAATTCTTTGTGTATCTCCAGTGCACTTTATACCCGTCAAAAATTTCATAGGCATCAGCACTTCGCGGAATCATAATTCCTTCAACAAAAACATTCCAGCCACTAAGCGGACCTGCATCAAATTCGCCGAGACCACCAATGCTTTTTACATAAGCGCTTGCTCCAGAACCGGTATAATCAACACTAATTCCTTTACTGCTTAATGCACGTAATGTAGCGGCAAGAGCTGTTTCACCGTCCGTGATTTCAACTTCGGTGGGTGCTAGATTTGGTCCGTTTAAGTCACCTGGACTTTCAACCGATACGAATGCTGTCTTTTTTGGAGCAGGTTTTGCTTCTTCTTTCGGTTTTGGGTTGGAGTTAGGTTGTTCATTCTTAGGCTGACTAGGTGTATTAGTATTTGTGCTATCGCTCGATTTAGATGTACCCGTATTTGCAGACTGCTTATTGGAGTTTCCGGCTGAATGGTTGGTATGATCCTTTTGTTGATTGGTATTAGGTGTTGACTCATTTGAATTAGCAGATTTATTCGTTGATTGGTTTGCGTCCGTCTTCGTTGTTGTCGATTCGTTGTCCGTATCCTCGGATGCATCCGCAACTGTACTTTCTTTCTCTTCTTTCTTGGTATTTTCCTCTGATGCTTCACTCTCCTCTGCATCCTCATCATCAGCTTTTTCAGTGTTAGAACGAACTTTGATTAATTCTTTCGTTTCCATAGAGACTGCCGATGTTGGAATAACTGATATCTTTTCCACTTGGATGGCTGCTTGCTGGCCACCACATGCTACAAGTAGAATCATAGAAAAGGTGATAAGGGCTAAACGGAATACCTGCTTCATAACAAACATCCTTTCTTTAAAAGGGTAGAATAATCCACTGGCAGTCAGCGGATTATCCATAGAGTGAAACTTCAATCAGTGGGGGTTTTTCTTCATCCTCATTGATTGTTAGTTGAACGAATCGGGGTGTTAGCGTCCGTTATCTCCCACCTAAACTTTCACGAAGACCCTAAAGTTTTGAGGTGGGAGTTTTACGGACGGTTACACCGGGATAAATATTACTCTGTAACTTTATTTCTGCGCTTAATATACAATAGAGCACCGGCTGCGATTAGGATGAATCCCAATGCTAAGAAATTAAACATATTTGTTGCTGTCATTGGTAGTTTCTTACCTTTTTTATCTTTGTCATTATCTACTAGTGGCGGGGTTGCTCCGTCTTTATCATTGTCGGCAGGATCTTTCTGTCCTGTATCATGTTTAAATACCCCGTATGTGCTAAGGTGATCGGTTGTTAGGGTGACAAATCCGGCTGTCGCATCATAAGTGCTGCCAGATAAAACGTCCCAGCTTTCCGTTTCTTCATTGAAATGGAATGCTTTTATTTGGTTAGCATCGAGGCCTTGCACTGCGTCTGCGTCAACTGCCAAGCCAATGATAATATCATGATCAAACTCGGAAACAATCGTTCCATCCACGGTTAAGGTAAAGTCATAGACAGCACCGATTGCTTCTTTAACACTTTGTTCAGCAAGATTGACTTCAATTGTTTCACCAAGTTCACGTAATTGTTTCACTACAGGAACAGGAATCGTGATGATCGTATCTCCGTTATTAATAACGAGCGGCTTGTCTGCCTGAACAAGGTAGTCGGCAGCTTCAGCTTCTACCTCAACTGTAAAATTAGCTAATTTGTCTGCATGATGTGGTGTTACTACGACAGCATGTTCAGTTTCATATTGGTGCAGGTTGTCTTTTGTTATGATAACTTTATTCGGATCGTCAGATGGATTGTTTTTGTCATTGTCCCCATCGTTATCACCGTCACCCTCGTCATCGCCAGGCTCTTTCGTATCTTCCTTCTTATCAAACTTAAACACTGGACCAGTACCATTCTTGAATTGATCATAAGCAACTAATGCTAATGCCCCTTGGTTGATTGCGAAAACACTTGAAACATCATCTTCCGGTAAATGTTTAAAGCTGCCATCTTCCATTTGGAAGCTGATAAGGTGTTCTAGTAAGTTTCCGCCAGATTTTGTAAAGGCATCGCTTGTTGCGTCAACTCCGACAGCGGATAGGCCGATAATGACCATTGCAGCGGATTCCGCTGAATACCCGCCATTAAACTCTTCATCGTATCCGCCTTTATCCCCTTGTTGTTTGCTCATAGCTTTAACTGCTCGGTCAAGTGCAGCCTTCACGTCCGCATCATCCGCATAAGCGCTTAAAGCAAGCAGGCCCATCCCAGTAATATCCGGGCTTGGTCTTTCACCAAAGAAGGACCAGCCGCCTGCATCCAGCTCCATCTCAAGGAATGCTTCAATGATGCTGTCCCGTGTCCAGTCTGTACCTTCTGGGGTGGGATAATTGAAACTATCAATTGCGAGCAAGCTATAAACGAGTTGGTTACTTAATGGCATTTTTTCATTCAGTAACATCTCAATCAAGTTGATGCCGTTTATATCTGTTGCATCATACCCGGCAGAAGTTAAGATAATAATGTTTTTTGCAATTTCTGTAGCATTCCCTGAGTAATCATCATTGATGGAAGCGGCTACTTCTTCGGCCATGTCATTTGAAACATCAGCACCAGCAGAGTGAAGGGCGGAGAATCCGTACCAGTCCATTTCAGCTGGATTGGACGAGAGATAATTGATTACAGCTTGCAGGGCTTCTGTATAATCTTTATCCGCAACTACCTGTTCTTTATCTTTTTTCTTATCTTTTTCATTTACAGGTGGCTCTTCTGATTTCTCATCTTCTTTATCAGCCGGTTCTTCCGGTTCACACGAGTCATCGACGACAAGTTCAAGCGTGTCGCCATCTTTAACCGTATGACCGAGTAACCCAACTTGCATCATGTCGCCATTCATATAGGTCGACCAGTATTCACAATCTCTTTCTAATGGTTCACCTAAGTAATTCACAAATGTTAAGTATTCGGAATCAACGCTCACATCTACTTTTACATTTTGATTTGCAGCAGCTTTAATTAGAGCGTCATAGGCAGTCGTGTATTGTGGCATGGATACAGTAGTTTCTGTAATAACTGTCTCCCCATTTGCATCTACTGCAGAAACCGCAACATCAAATACTTGAGGTTCGGCTGCAAGGTCTGTAAGAATAAATTGAATATTATCCCCGTTCGTTACTTCAGTTGAACTTGCTCCCATGTCTTGGAATAGGCCATTCACATAAAAGGACCAGAAGTTCGATTCGGGATCAGCAGCTACTCCACCAATACCCGTAATCATCTCGCCAAAGTCAAAGCTGTCCCATTCTAGTTGATCATCTACTTCTCTAATCACATCAAAGGCAGTATCCCCATTTGAAATTTCCACTGCTATAGTGTCTAATACTGCAGAACCATCTTCATCAACAGCAGAGATGGTGACAGCATTCTCCAAGTTTGCTGCATTTACGGTTTGCAGGCCGAATAATCCAGATTGCGAGAGAAATAGAATGGCAGTCATCACCACGATAAACAGTTGCTGTAATCTACTATTTCGAACCATTTGTATACCCCCATCTTACGTATTTTTACCAATAAAAAAACATCTCTACCTTTAGAGATGTTTAACAAAGCAAGCGTTATCAATCATGGATCAATCCATAATACATAACTACTATCAGCCACACCTCCTATCCTCGTAGGTTTATAAATTGGCGCTAAAATAGGCAGGTCTCCTGGCTTATGTTCATCGCTCTCCATTGCCTTCCCATAATAAAACAGTGGCTTATGAATGAAGAACTCGCATTTACAGTGGCGGGACCGCGCCGGATTTTCACCGACTTCCCTTTTCATGATTTTAAAATATAAATCAACCTATTTTTTCGCATATTTAGTTGTTGAAAGGGGAGAAAGTTTCTCCAGATACTATGTATTAACTATGACTTAAGTATAGCAAAAATTATGAGTTTGTCTATGAGAGGAAAGAAAAGGAGGAAACTAACTAGCTTGTTTAATAGACATTAAACAAGCCTTTCTTCATTAACAATTCAACTAGCTGCCGATATAAATAATGTGCCCACGCAATAGCTGCTCAATTTGATAACGATAAAGGTTAGTGAATCCATAGTTAACTAATATTATCAATCAAATGTTTGTTTTAACAAATTCTCATTTATATAGTGCTAGATTCAGGATTTGTTACAGTTTTAATTTCATGCCCTCGTGCGTTGCTCTAAATCCTAATTGTTCATAGAATCGCCGTGCCTCTGTTCTTTTTTTATCAGTCGTAAGCTGGATCAAATGACAGCCGCGTTCTTTTGCTCGTTCGATTGCCCATTGAATTAGCAGCTTGCCCACACCTTGTCCACGTGCGGAAGCAGATATCCTGACACCTTCAATCGTTGCACGCCAGCCTCCTTGGTAAGTGATGGAAGGCGTAAAGGTGATTTGCTGCACTCCGATGATCTCCTTGCCAATACACGCTACAATCAATTCATTATTTGGATCTGAATCAATTGCAAAAAAGGCTTCTCGATAACGATTTGGGAGAGGTTTTTCGTACTTCTCCCGAGAAGCACCAAGTACATCATCCGCAAGCAAGGCGACGATACGTTCCAAATCCTCTACGGTTGCTTTCCTAAAACTAATGTCAGATTCCATTCTCATTTCCCCCCCAGTTTATTGAGAAATTCCTATATAATATTTATTTTCACTATAAGTATATAGAAATAGCCTAATTACTCAACTTTAAAGATTGAAAAATTGGCCTTTCATCACTATTCATGAGTTTCGTATCTGGGATAAATTCATCGATGTATTCATCATCGCCGTTTTTTAATTGGTAATCCATCGGGATCTCTTTTACATTTTTTAAAAAAGAGGGATTTTCAAATACTAATTGAAAACTTAACCTGACTTTATTGGCATCTGAAAAGTGCTTATCTAGCGTTATCCTAATTTCATGCACTTATCAGAATCAGGGGCTTTTTTTATTACAAAAATACTGCTCATCATATTTTTTACCTATACTATTAGAGTGTGATAATATTAGCATTGGTTAACGGTTAAAGGAGCGAGGGCGATAACATGTCAGCAAATAAAGATGAAATCATATTACGAGGATTAAAAGAAAATAACTTGAAAAATATAGATTTGAATCTGCCAAAAGAGAAGATCATCGTTTTCACAGGCCTTTCCGGTTCAGGAAAAAGCTCAGTCGTCTTTGATACATTAGCTACCGAGAGCAGAAGACAGATGACATTGAATTATCCTCACTATGTCCGGAATCAAATGCCGAAGTTTGAGCGTCCCCAAGCTGATCTTATGCAGAATTTAAGCCCGGTTGTTGTCGTGGAACAGCGGCAATCAGGAGGAAATTCACGTTCAACGGTCGGCACGTATATGGATATCCATCCATTGATTCGCTTATTGTTCTCTAGGATTGGTGAGCCAGCAATTGGCTCTGCGACAGACTTTTCTAGTCAAAGTGCGTTCGGCGGTTGTCCGGAATGTAGCGGCTTCGGCGAGGTCATTGCACCAGATTTGAGAAAAATTGTGGATGAAGAGAAGTCACTCCGGGAATACGCAGTAAAATTTAAACCTTTATCTCCTTCTGGCTGGCAAGGTAGATGGATGATGACATGCGGTTTATTTGATCCGGATAAACCAATCAAAGATTACCCGGAAGACAAGCGTCGACTGTTATTATATGGCCCGCCAGAGGGGGAGAAAGTGAATGCACCCTTTCATACAAAACATGGACCACAACCCCATGATTGGGACGGAATCCTGCCCCGTTTTACACGGCTTTACATTAACAGGGATATTTCCAAATTGAAAGGAATCACCCAAGATGATGTCCTCGCGATGTCGACACGTTCCCTCTGTCCAACCTGCCAAGGGTCAGGACTGAATCCAAAAGTGTTGGAAAGCCGTATCAATGGCTTAAATATCGCGGAGTATGACCACTTGGAACTGACAGACGTTCTAAAAGAATTACAGAAAATAACCGACCCGCTCGGAGAATCAATCGCCCAGCAGGCTATTCCCCATGTGACCCAACTTGTTGAAATGGGGCTAGGCTATTTGAGTCTATCAAGAAAAATGGGCACATTGTCTGGTGGTGAAGCGCAAAGGGTAAAAATCGCCCGGCATTTAGGAAGCAGTCTCAACAATATTACATATATTTTCGATGAGCCGAGCGCAGGGCTTCATCCGGAAGAAGTGGAAATGTTGCTTAACATGTTGCACCATATTAAAGCCCAGCATAATTCCGTTATCGTGATCGAACATGATGTATCGGTGATCAAGGCAGCAGATGAAATTATTGAGATGGGACCAGGAGCTGGGATCCATGGTGGAAAAATCATTTACCAGGGCAAGTTGGAAGGGTTGGAAAATTCAGGAGCAGCAACAAGTTTAAATGAAAAAATAAAAATCAATCAAAATCCCAGGAAGCAAAATGAATTTTTCACCATAAACAAAGCGACGAACAATAATTTGAAAAATATAAGCGTAAGCCTTCCGAAGTATACGTTAGTCTCCGTCTGTGGTGTCTCCGGTTCTGGTAAAAGTTCTCTTTTGACGGAAGCATTTACAGAACAGTACCCTGAAACAATTACGGTTGGGCAAGGAAGTATCGGCATTTCTAACCGTTCAACCTTAGCAACCTACATGGGGATCATGGATGATATCCGTGCCATATTTGCGAAAGAAACGGGGCAGCCAGCAGGATTGTTTAGTTTCAACTCGTTAGGTGCCTGTCCCGTTTGTAAAGGCAAAGGGGCTGTCATGCCTGACGTGGCATTCGCGGATCCAGTAACGATTTCTTGTGAAGCGTGTGGCGGGACGAGGTATTCAGATGAAGCTTTATCTTACCGCTACCAAGGTAACAATATCGTGGAAATATTAGAGCTAACGATAGACGAGGCGCTCGACTTTTTTAGAATGCCGAAAATCATCAAGCGCGTGAATACGTTAAAAGATGTCGGGTTAGGGTATCTAACCTTAGGACAGACGACAAGTTCACTAAGCGGAGGCGAAGTCCAGCGATTGAAACTGGCAAGCCATTTACAAAAAGAGGGGCAAATTTATTTATTGGATGAACCTTCTTTAGGACTTCATACGAAAGATAATAATAAACTTCTTGATGTATTCCAGAAGCTTGTGAACAGAGGGAATTCTGTTATCATCATTGAACACAATCTAGACTTTATCGCGGCAAGTGATTGGGTAATTGAGATGGGTCCAGGCGGAGGAAAAGAAGGCGGTCAGATTATATTTGAAGGAACACCGGAAGCAATGTTGAAAGCTCGGACTGTGACAGCGAAATGGTTGCGGGCTGGTATTGGAGAAAGATGAATAAAAAGTGGTGTTCATGGGAAAGTGATGAATATCACTTTTTATTTCACTTTACCTACTTCGGATAAAGAATTGATAAACGAACAAAATAGAATCAAACATCTAACTGTGGAAAGAGGAAATTAAATGAGTACAGCCGCGAAGCAACAAAGAATTACAAAAATAAAAAAGATATTACGGGCATTGGCAGTTGTTATTGGAGCTTTTATCACAGCATATGGACTAGAGTCGGTACTCATCCCTAACAACGTGTCTGACGGAGGAGTGACAGGTTTAAGTATCGTTGCTTCTCAATTATTCGGTTTGCCTCTAGGCATTTTACTTGCTGTATTGAATATCCCATTCATTTACTTAGGATATAAACAAATAGGAAAAAGCTTTGCCATTTATTCTGTTCTTGGCATCGCCTCTCTCGCATACGGGACAAGCATTATGCACCATATACCAATTATTGTTCAAGGGGATACATTATTAATAACCGTTGTAGGTGGTATTATCATCGGTTTCGGTATCGGCCTGGCATTACGAAATGGTGGAGCATTAGATGGGATTGATATGTTAGCAGTATTACTTTCCCGGAAATTACCATTTGGCACAAGTGACCTTATCTTATTTTTAAATTTATTTGTATTTGTGATTGTTTCTTTCGTTTTTGGTTTACAAGGGGCTTTCTTATCAGCAATTGCATATTACATTGCATCTAGAGTAATTCCCATTGTTGAAGAAGGCTTAAGCGGTTCTAAAACATATAAAATCATCACGAGTCAACCAGACATAATGGCGGAAACGATCCGTGACCGTTTAGGTCGGATGGCAACTTATAATCTCGTTGAAGGCAGTTATACAAATGGAAAATTCAAAGAAATCACTTGTATTATTAATCGCTTAGAGGATAGTAAAATGAAGGAAATCATTTCTGAAATTGACGAAAATGCTTTTGTCGTTGTGTATGATGTAGCAGAAGTGAAAGGTGGGACATTTAAGAAAAAAGATATTCATTAGTAAAGGAAAGGTATTGCAGCAGGAGCAGTTGTTACGAAGGATGTTGCGGAAAATGCGGTGGTTGCAGGAGTTCCGGCAAAATTTATAAAGGAAGTTGAAGGAGTAAAACAGGAGTGAACTACCACTCCTGTTTTTAACATCTTTAATTCGGGTTATTTCTAACAATCCTGCTATAATATAAATATATTCATCTATAGTGCATTCTAGAAAGAAAGGAATTTTTATATGATTAATAACCTGGAAGCCTTAAAAAAGGTTAGAAGTGAATTAACCCGATTTATGATGACTTACCAGTTCGGCTTGTCCGAAATGAATACGAAATTGACCATCCTCCAGGAGGAATTCCAACATATCCACGACTACAATCCGATTGAACATATTAAAACACGTATTAAATCTCCTGAGAGTATCATGAAGAAGATGTATCGGAAGAATATTCCTATATCAACGGAATCGATAAAGCATAATATTATGGATATCGCTGGAATCCGTGTTGTCTGTTCCTTCATTTCCGATATTTATCGGATCAGTGAAATGATAGAAAATCAAAAAGACGTTACAGTCATTGAAAAGAAGGATTATATTAAGAACGCGAAACCAAACGGTTATAAAAGCCTACATTTAATTGTCTCGGTGCCTGTATTCATGTCTGACCGGATTGAAGATGTCTATGTAGAAATTCAAATCCGGACTGTCGCCATGGATTTCTGGGCAAGCTTGGAACATAAGATATACTATAAATATGATAGTCTCGTTCCAGAACGGTTAACGAAAGAACTGACGGAAGCAGCTATGGTAGCTAATGACTTGGATGAAAAGATGGAGCAACTGCATAACGAAGTCAGTCATATTAAAGATCAGAACAGTCGAGAGCAGGACCTCAATTTTTTAGATTTGAATGAGGATAGATTATATTTGCCGATAAATTTTTTACGGGATTTCATTAGGGATGCCGAAGAGGAGAAATAGGTAATTTTTAAGGGTGCGTGGAGGGATAATTGCCTGGGTGCGAAGGTTTAGGTTTTTTATCGTTCAAAGGATGAGACGCTACTGCTAAACATCTGAAATCCAGTCATCTTCGAGCTTTCGGTTAATTAAAAGGTCTTTAACCGCTCGAAAGAATACCAACTTGGATTTTTCGTTCGATTACAAGGTCTCTAATTGCTTGAAAGTGTATCATCTCCATAAATTAGGTCGATTAAAGAGCTTCTAAATGCCCGAGGACGTACCGGCCTAAGCATCTTCAGGCGATTAGAGTGCATCTAATCCATCGAAGCCCAGTGCCGTCCCATTTTTCAGATGATTAGAGACATACTTATAGACACTCAAGCACGATCTCTGAATCAAAGAGGAAAAGAGGTAGATAGAATGAAGCTAGTAGGAGTTTCGGGCGCGCTCGCAGGCGGGAAAACAGCAGTTGCGGTTGAAGCAGTGTTAGCTGCTGCCCGAGTGCATGACCCGACGATCAAAACGGAATTAATTGATTTACGGGAATATGACATTGAATTCGCAGCGGGTCTTCCTTTATCTGCATACAATGAAGATACATGGAATGTGGTGAAAAAGATTCAAGCTGCAGATTTTCTCGTGTTTGGTACACCGATCTATCAGGCATCCCTTTCCGGTGCGCTAAAGAATTTGCTCGATCACTTGCCTGAATATGCGTTTCGTAATAAAGTGACCGGGATGGTTGCGACCGGTTGGACGAATCGGCATTTTCTTGTTTTAGAATATCATTTAGGCTCGATACTTTCTTATTTCAAAGGACTGATTCCAACTGGGAACGTGTTTATTCATAATGAAGCTTATGATATTGAGAGTGATGAACTAATCGATGATCGGATTTACGAACGAATTGGGCAGCTTGCGGAAGAGATGATTTATTTGCAGCGAGGGATTATGAATAGATAAGTATTCAAATGATCAGAGCAGTTTAAGTCATTTTTATAGGAGTCAATGATGTATTTAGGGATTGATAGCGAAGAAACATTCATCAAACGTACTTTAATGGGTGCGATGGAGAAATTTCTGAAATGGGAAAGCGGTAGAAGTTTTGATTCATATTGAACACAGGTTGCGGCGCTTGCTCTAAAACTCGAACTGAAAAAATAGCAAATGACGGTAAAATAATTAATAAATGAAGTTATCGGTCTAAAAGAGCCTACAGGTACTTTAAAAGAAGAAATCTCTGATATAAAAATTGATTTACATGAATAAATTTCTAATAAGAATCTAGACTTCATGTTCTCAGGCTGTCAAGAAATCTTGACAGCCTATTTTATATCAAATAGATGGTAATGACTGTCATCTATTTAGATAAGGATAATTGTATAGGCTTTTATTATCATTTTTTAATCTCTGCTATGAACGATAATTTCCAAAAGAATAAAAAATTCATGTATAGAGTCATTATTAATAAATATATGGCCTACTATTTCATATTCAGAAGATCGGGGAACTCCTTTTTAGTTTCTAAAAGACTATCATCTCTGCATCTCCCCGTAAATCTAATCTCCTCTGCTTTTTCAAGGCTATTAGAAAGAAAGGATATATGATGAAAAATCTATCTTTATTATCTGTGATAAAGTCTAAGTATTTCAATGTTTCCCCCATTTATAGTTGCTTATTTAGGTCATTATTCGCTATCATATAGGAAATACCACAAGACAGAATTTTGCTAGGGGGGTGCTTATGAAGATTGGATTTATTGGAGCAGGGAAAGTAGGAGTCTCCCTCGGAAAGTACTTAACTGAGCACAAAGTAAAAGTGACAGGATATTACAGCAGAACCCTCAAGTCATCGATAGAAGCAGCTGAATTTACAAATACTAGAGTCTATGAAGATGTTAGATTTTTAGTCGAAAATAGTGATGCTATTTTTATAACTGTACCAGATGGCGCTATATCTAAGGTATGGGACGAATTGAAAGTGCTTCCAATAAAAGATAAGATCATTAGTCATTTTAGTGGTTCTTTAAGTTCGGAGGTTTTTTCGGATAGTAGTCGTTACAGTGCATTCGGTTATTCGATCCATCCCCTTTTTGCAATTAATGATAAGTATCATTCTTATAAAGAGCTGTCGAAAGCAGTTTTTACCATCGAGGGGCATGAGAAGTACTTGAACGATCTGACTGGTTTAGTTGAAAGCTTCGGGAACGAGGTAAGCGTGATTCAAGCTGCGGACAAAACTCGGTACCACGCATCTGCAGCTATGGTCAGTAATCTTTATGTCGGTCTCGTAGCCTTAGGTGAGAAAATGCTTGTTGACTGTGGTTTTACACCAGACAAAGCGCACCGGGCACTCGCACCACTTATTCAAGGAAATACGGAAAATATTCTTTCCTACGGGACAACGGATGCACTGACAGGACCGATTGAGAGAAATGATCTTGGTACCATTTTAAATCATTTGCAAGTCTTACATCCACAGGAAAAGGAAGTTTATAAAGCTCTATCAGGATTGGCTCTAGAGGTAGCGGAGGAGAAACATAAAGACAGGGACTATAAAAAAATCAAAGGGGTTATCAAAGAATGAAAAATACAGTGACGTCATTTCAGCAACAAAAAAATGCAGGCGATAAAATTACGATGCTTACGTGCTACGACTATTCGGTGGCAAAGTTGATGGATCAAGCTGAAATTAATATGTTATTGGTTGGGGATTCGCTTGGACAAGTTATGCTTGGATATGAAAATACACTGCCTGTTACAATAGATGATATGATTTACCATACAAGGGCTGTTGCTAGAGGAGCAAGCAAGGCTTTTGTTTTAGCAGATTTACCATTCATGTCTTATCAAATTTCCGTTCAGGATGCTGTATTGAATGCAGGCAGATTAATAAAAGAAGGCAGGGCGCATGGTGTAAAATTGGAAGGCGGTACAAAGGTTTGCCCACAGATTAAAGCCATTGTAGAAGCATCCATTCCAGTTTGCGGGCATATCGGTCTAACCCCACAATCTGTTAATGAATTTGGCGGATTTAAGGTGCAAGGGAAAACCGAGGCTGCTGCTAGACAGTTAATCGCGGATGCTAAAGCAGTAGAGGCGGCGGGAGCATTTATGATCGTGTTAGAAGGCGTGCCTGCAAAACTAGCAGAAATCGTCACCAAGGAAATAAATATTCCAACAATCGGAATAGGCGCGGGCCCGGGGTGCGACGGACAAGTGCTTGTATATCAAGATATGCTGGCAATCTTTTCGGATTTCACGCCAAAGTTTGTCAAACAGTTTGCACAAGTAGGGGAAATCATGCAACAAGCATTCCGGGATTATATAACCGAAGTCAAAGAAGGATCGTTTCCTGCTAAAGAGCATACCTATACTGTTTCCGATGAGGTCATTGATAAATTATATTAAGGAAGAAAATTAAAGGGGTTAAGTATAATGCAGATTGTATCAACCATTAAGGATGTTAAAGCTGTTGTGAAAAAGTGGAAAGAAGAAGGGCATACAATTGGCTTTGTACCGACGATGGGATTTTTGCACGAGGGACATGGAAGTCTTATTACTGCTGCAAGAGAAGCAAATGAAAAGGTTGTAGTTAGTATTTTCGTAAATCCAATGCAGTTTGGGCCAAATGAGGATTTTGATAGTTATCCCCATGACTTGGAGAGAGATAGTAAGATTTGTGAAAATCTAGGAGTGGACCTTATTTTCCACCCAACACCAGAAGAGATGTATCCGCAAGATTTTTTTACGTATGTTGATATGTCTGTACTAACCGAAGAACTCTGTGGATTAAACCGTGAAGGTCATTTTCGCGGGGTATGTACGGTTGTCAACAAGTTATTTAATATTACACAGCCAGACCGTGCTTATTTCGGAGAGAAGGATGCACAACAATTGGCCATCATCAAACAAATGGTAAAGGATTTATGTATGAATGTTGAGGTCATTGATTGTCCGACTGTTCGTGAAGAAGATGGTTTGGCGAAGAGTTCTCGTAATACATATCTTTCTCCTGAAGATAGAGGGGCAGCATTGATTGTAAGTGATACTATTTCCCTTGGCGAAAGCTTGGTAAAAGAAGGGGAAACAAATGCAGAGAAATTGATTGCTGCAATGGAAACGCATCTCAAAACAGAACCAAAGGCTAAAATTGAATATGTGAAGGTAGTTGATGGGGAGACGCTGCAGCCAATTTCAACTATTAGACCGGGAGTTTTAGTTGCTATAGCGGTGCATATTGGAAAAACAAGACTGATTGATAATTTTAGTGTTCGTAAGTTATAGACTTAAATTGAAAATGTACAATAAAAGAAAGGACATAACGTATAGATGATTAATCGTTATGCCCTTTTTTAACCAGCTCAACAGTTAATTAATACGTAAATCGAGAGTAACGGGACTGCGAACCCCAAGGAGAAAGCTGCACGTACGCTGAATAAAAGTAATTACGAATTTACTTTTTTATTTCCAGGTGTGTTGAGTTAATAACAATCAAATCCTTTGGTTAAGCTAGTATTAATAATAGCTTAACTAAAGGACTCTGAGGTGATGATATGTTACTGTCAGGAGAGATTATATCTGGAGAATTTGACGGCAATGCGAATGAGTTTTCTATACAAAAAGTAAAACACTTCACGACACAAACAACGATAAATGAAAAACAGTTAAAAAGTCTTTATCATTATCTGAAAAAACATCAAGATGATGCAGAAGGCCATGTCATTACGCTATATGACCAATTGCCTATCCGATTGAATCGGGAAGAAATAAGCCTACTTGCGGGTGACCTTGAAAAAGTGCAGGAAATGTATCTTGACACATTCTGAATGACCGCTTATAATGAAGAAGATTTTTAATAAGAGGGAGTATTATTGAGAAAATGAGACAACATCCTAACTTTGAACCGATAATTGAATATGGTCAAAGCCTCTGATTTGCGTTGCAGAGTGATTGGGATACGTCTGTCCTTTATTCATAATCATAATGTCAAATTATGAAAAAAGTTATATACCATACAATGAACTCTACGGATAATTCAATTCAGGTGGTGGAAAGGCGGCTCTGTTCTGTCTTTCCTTTTTAGTTTTAGTGAATGAGACCCCCCAATGTTTTTAAGGAGTACCCCTACTTTTGACCACAGGCAGCTGCTTGTGATTTTTTATTTTGAACAAACAATTGAAGGAGGAAGTTTTTTGCAAACTTTATTATTTTTTTGATGGTAAAAAGTGAGTGAAATGCATAGATATACTATATTTTAAAAAGAAATTAGAGGTAAAATAATGAGCAAAACAAAAGAAAAAACATATGAATTTTTATCAGAAGATCCGAATGTCAAAACGTTGCCGCTTATGGCGGCTTTGATTATTGGAGCGTTTTTCGCGATATTGAATGAAACACTCCTAAATATTGCGCTTACGACATTAATGGCAGAGTTCGGTATTACGTTACCAACTGTACAGTGGGTTGCAACAGGTTTTATGTTAATGATGGGAATCGTGATTCCAGTTTCTCCGTTATTTATGCAATGGTTTACGACAAGGCAGCTATTCATTGGAACGATGACGGTCTTTACAATTGGTACAGCGATTGCGGCAATCGCACCGACGTTCTCCGTATTGCTTGCTGGCCGTTTGATTCAAGCAGTTGGTACTGGAATGTTAATGCCGATTATATTTAATGTCTTTTTACTTGTGTATCCTCCGCATAAAAGAGGAAAAATCATGGGAATTGTTGGGTTAGTTATTATGTTCGCACCTGCAATCGGACCAACACTTTCGGGAGTTATTGTTGATTACTTGGGTTGGAGATTCTTATTTATTACTGTTCTCCCATTCGCTATATTTTCAATCCTGTTTGCCCTGAAATACTTGGTGAATGTGTCGGAAGTAACGAAGCCGAAGATCGATTGGATTTCCATTGTCTTTTCAACAATAGGTTTTGGTGCAACGATTTACGGATTCAGCTCGGTTGGAGAAAGTGAAGCAGGGTTTTTATCACGTGATGTTTTAACGGCAATTATTGTCGGGGTAATTGGAATCATCCTTTTTGCCCTCAGACAATTTAAACTGGAAGAGCCGATAATGGACTTGCGCGTGTTCAAATTGCCGATGTTCACGCATGCAGTAATCATGTTCATTATTATTGTCATGACAATGTTTGCCTCAGAACTCATCTTACCAGTGTTCATGCAAGGACCAATGGCTCTCGCGCCAGCCGTGGCTGGGATGTTGCTCTTGCCAGGAAGTATTTTAAACGGGATTATGAGCCCATTTATGGGTGCGTTATTTGATAAAGTTGGCCCGCGGGTGATGATGATACCTGCGACAATTGTGCTTGCTGGGACGATGTTTATGTTCAGTCAAATGACAGCTGATACTCCGCCTTGGGTTATTATCGTTGGCTTCATGCTCATTATGCTTAGCGTATCTGCAACGATGATGCCGGCTGAAACAAATGGGCTGAATCAGCTGCCGAAGCGATTATATCCGCACGGTACGGCTGTGATGTCCACGCTGCAGCCGTTGAGCGGGGCAATTGGAGTTTCGGTATTTATCAGTATTTTAAATTCGAAACAGGCCAGTTATCTCGCAGGTGTTGCGGATCCTGCGTCTCAACAATCAATAACGCAAGCGATGGTTGTTGCAGTGGAGCATGTCTACTTTATTATCTTTATCATTACGATCATCGCAGTAATTCTATCCTTCGTTGTCTACCGCGCTCGGCCGGTTGAAGAAAATGTTTAAAAAAGGTTGACAATTATCTAAAAGCTATGTAGAGTATAGCTAATAACTTAATAAAGCAAATTTTCTTATCAAGAGAAGTGGAGGGACTGGCCCTGTGAAGCTTCAGCAACAGACATGAATATGTACTGTGCTAATTCCAGTAGCGTCATATGCTTGAAGATAAGAAGAGTAGACACGATACTAGAATCCTCTTCTTATTTTCAAGAAGGGGATTTTCTTATTTTTGCAGATATGAAAGTAGAAATCCTTTCTTCCCGCATAAATGCAACTAGAGCATTCGCCGTAAAAGCTTGGTGAAGACAGAGTCTTCTAATCAAAATATATAATGAAAAGGGGAAATACAATGACGACACTTACGAAAGCGCCATTTCGAGCAGATCATGTTGGAAGTTTATTAAGACCCGAAAGCATTAAGCAAGCAAGAGCAGATTTTCAGGCCGAAAAGAAGTCAGCGGATGAATTATATGCGATTGAAACAGAAGAGATTACCCGAATTGTTGATAAGCAGATTGAAGTTGGCTTAGAGGTTGTAACGGATGGAGAATTCCGCCGTAGATTCTGGCACACTGATTTCCTTGAGCATTTAAATGGCATAGAGGGCTATGTTCCAGAGCATGGTTATCGATTTAAAGGGATAGAAACAGAAAAGTACACAATTCGCAACAACGGAAAAGTGTCATTCAATCCGAACCATCCATTTATTGAGGACTTTAAGGTCTTTAATAAAATTGTTGATGGTCGTGCAGTCGCAAAACAAACGATTCCAAGTCCGAATCAGCTATTCCACCCCGGCATGATGGATGAAACGGTTTATTCTGATATTGAAGATTATGCGAAAGATGTTATTCAAGCATACCGTGATGCGATTCAAGCGTTTTACGATGCAGGTGTCCGTTACTTGCAATTGGATGACGTATACATTGCAGGACTCTCTTCTCCTGAGAAGGAATTCCCTGAAGATGGCTACTCGAGAGAGCAATACATCGACTTGGCCCTCCGCGTAATCAATGGAGTGTTGGATGGTAAACCAGCGGATTTAACTGTCACAACGCACTTATGCCGTGGAAATTACCAGTCTGCATACATGTTCAGTGGTAGTTATGATTTGATTGCACCAACCTTACTCGCGAAGGAAAAAGTGGATGGATTTTTCCTGGAATATGATGACGAACGTTCTGGGGATTTCAAAGCTTTAGCCCATATTCCTAAGGGTGGGCCACAAGTGGTCCTTGGATTAGTTACTTCGAAGTCAGGTGAACTGGAAGATAAGGAAAAGCTTAAAGATCGAATAAAAGAAGCGACACAATACATTCCCAAGGAGCAAATTTGCTTAAGCCCACAATGCGGATTTTCATCAACCCATCACGGAAATAAGTTAACGGAAGAACAGCAATGGGAGAAATTACGCTTTATCGTTGAGTTATCAAAGGAAATTTGGTGATACCAAAATGAGATAATCTTAAGCATTTGGACGGTACACCTGTTATTTAACAAGCAGAAGACTCTCGTGTTTTATACACATTAACGGTCTGTAATACCCCCACTTCTAAACGGGGAAGCCCAACATGTGAAGGTGGGGGGATATACAGTCCGTAAATCCCTGATTCTGTTCAACTAACATTCAGTGGGGAGGGAAGGAACAAGGGGAGGAAACCCCTACTGAATGAAGTTTCACTTTAAGAATTATTTAATAGTGAATGAAAAAGGTCAAAAAAGCAAATTTCGAGCAGTATGTAGCTGCTGGAAGTTTGCTTTTTTTATTGGTGGACATTACGTTTGGATTTTAATCGTAAGAGTTGTAACAATTATTATACTTTGTTAATATCATAATACCAAGTAAATTTATATGAATGGTGTGGTTGGATTGGGAGAGCAGTTTAATCGTTTATTTGACGAGTGGGCAGCGAGTTACGATGATACGGTTCAGGGGGCTGATATGGAATATCGAGAAGTATTCAGAAATTATGAAATAATTCTTCAGAAGATTAGTGATCGTGTGCATGGTTTTGTCATTGAGTTTGGCGTAGGAACAGGTAATTTAACAAAAAAGCTTATGGAAAAAGGGTTAGAAGTGGTTGGGATTGAGCCTTCAGACAATATGCGGAAAATTGCCCAGCAAAAACTTCCTAACACGAAAATTATGAAAGGCAATTTTCTATCCTTTCCCAGACAAAATAAAAAGGTAGACGCAATTGTGAGTAGCTATGCATTTCATCACTTGACGGATAAGGAAAAGGAGCAAGCGATTAAACTCTACACAAATATATTAGACACGCAAGGGAAAATTATCTTCGGTGATACGATCTTCGAGAATGATAAAAAGAAAAATGAAGCCTATCTACAGGCGAAAAAGAAGGGTTATCATCGATTAGCAGAGGATTTGAATACGGAATATTACACGACCATCCCTAAGATGGAACAGATACTTCATCAGTATGGGTTTACAACAAGTTTTGAACAAATCAATGATTATGTATGGATTATGGAAGCGCAATTGAATAGAGAAGCAAAGCTCGCATAAGAAAAATGTCCATATGAGGCAGGTGGTGGAAAGAATGAATATCATACAAAACCTCAGCCAGTTGGTTGGGAACACGCCAATGTTTGAAATCACTGCATATGATTTACCAAAAGATGTAAGGCTGTTTGCGAAATTGGAGTTCCAGAATATTGGTGGGAGCATCAAGGATCGGCTCGGATTTTATCTCATTCAAAAAGCTATCGAAAAAGGGGAATTACAAAAGGGAGACACCGTGATTGAGCCGACCGCGGGTAATACGGGGATTGGCTTGGCACTTGCTGCAATCCATTATCAATTACATGCTATTTTCGTTACTCCTGAAAAATTTAGTCAGGAGAAACAGGCCCTTATGCGGGCATTAGGCGCTGAAGTAATCAATACACCGACAGAGTTTGGGATGGCCTATGCAATAGAAAAGGCGCAACAACTTGCAAGCGTTCGTCCGGGCGCCTATATTCCTAATCAATTTTATAATGAAGATAATCCAAACACCTATTATGATACACTTGGGCCGGAAATTATAGCTGACTTAGATGGAAGAGTTGATATTTTTATTGCTGGTGCCGGTTCGGGTGGGACGTTTACTGGCGTGGCACGTTATCTAAAAGAAAAGCAGCCACAAGTAAAGACAGTAATTGTGGAACCTCAAGGATCCATTTTAAATGGGGGTGACCCGGGTCCCTATAAAATAGAGGGAATAGGAGTAGAATTCATACCAGACATTATGGACCGGAGTCTATTTGACAAAATTTATACGGTTACCGACGAACAAGCATTTGCCCGATTAGCTGAGATAGCAAAATATGAAGGATTACTCGTTGGCAGTTCTTCCGGTGCTGTAGTAGAAGCTGCTTTAAAAGAAGCAGAAATCGCGGAGCCTGGAACAAATATCGTAACTATTTTTCCGGACAGTAGTGAACGCTACTTGAGTACGGGAATCTATCGCGGGGAAAACGTCCGTAACACTTCCGCATCAAAAGGAAGAGGTTAATCAAATTTATTTAGGCGGACGCTACCACCCTGATTCACGAAAGCGAATTCAGTGGGAGAAGGGCCGTCGACTAAATACGCGACGTCTTGTCGCAATGTCGACACTAGCACGTCCAGTGCATCGAAACCCCCACTGAATGAAGTTTCATTCTAAGGAGGGATAGAATAAGATGAGAAAGAAAACGCAATTAATTCACGGTGGAGCAGCTATTGATAAAAATGTTGGCGCGATGTCGCCGCCGATTTATCAGGCAAGCACATTTAAGCAAAATGGTGTCGGTAATTTTACTTATGAATATTCACGGACGGGAAACCCTACGCGAGAGGCTTTAGAAACACTTATTGCTGATCTGGAAAAAGGGAAGCGTGGCTTTGCTTTTGCTTCTGGAATGGCTGCAATTGCAGCGGTAATGGATCTATTTCAATCGGGAGATCATATCCTGATTACTGATGATGTATATGGCGGAACTTATCGCTACATGACAAAGATCTTAAATAACCGGAACATCGATGTAACCTTCACAGATTCAAGTAATTTGGACGAAGTTAAAGAAAACATTCGCCCGGAGACAAAAGCTATTTTTATAGAAACACCGACAAATCCATTGTTGAAAATAACGGATATTGAAGCGTTAGCGGATATTGCAAAAGGAAATAACTTAACATTAATTGTTGATAATACATTCCATACGCCATATTGGCAATCGCCAATTGATCATGGAGCAAACATTGTCATCCATAGTGCAACGAAATATTTAGGAGGCCATAGCGATCTTGTAGCGGGTCTAGTAGTAGTAGACGACGAAGAGCTTGGTGAAGCAGTACATTTTATTCAAAATGCGACCGGTGGTGTTCTAGCTCCTCATGATAGTTGGTTGCTGATTCGAGGAATCCGAACATTAGGAGTTAGAATGGAAGAAATCGAAAGTAATACGAGTGAAATTGTTGAATTTCTTGTAAACCATCCACAAGTTGGAAACGTGTACTATCCAGGTTTACCAGAGCATCCGAACCGTGAAATTCATGCCAAGCAATCAGGTGGTTTCGGCGGGATGGTATCCTTTACGGTAGACAATGAAGAAAAAGCAATGGAAGTTCTTAATAAAGTAAGATATTTCACTCTTGCTGAGAGTCTGGGAGCTGTCGAAAGCCTTATTTCACTTCCAGCAAAGATGACACACGCCTCTATCCCGAGAGAGCGAAGAATTGAATTAGGGATAGAAGATGGTTTGATTCGTCTTTCAGTTGGTTTAGAAGATGTAAAGGATTTAATGGAGGATCTGCAACAAGCGTTAGATTAGATGTAACGTTTGCAAAAAGCTCATTATTAAATGGATAGTGAGCTTTTTTGAGTGAATTAATAGATAATGCATTTCGAATTAAGCTTAGATTAAAATTGAGGGAGAATTTATTATCACGCATTAACGGTTTGTAATACCCCATCGAATGAAGTTTCACTTTATCATCATTCACTGAACCTTTTTATCCCTAACATTGTATAAGAAAGTAAAGGAAGAAAAGGAGTTTGATAATCGATGGCGTTAGGCTGGTTAATAAGCAGTGTTGTAGCAGCAGTTCTAGGAACGGTTTTTGTTATAATCATTGCTACAATGAATAAAAAGGTAGTTCGAAACAAATTGGGTAATATTGATTTTAAAAAATCGGATATTTATTTCCAGTGGACGAGATGGGATTATGTGATTATTATCGCTGCAGCTTATACATTCTTATATATAACAGGCTTATTCGTATTTTTGCTACGTGGCGATAATATAGATAGCCCTTGGATACAATTTTTTATTCATCAAACCTTTGTGTTTTCTCTAATCACATTTACTTGGTTCGTCACGAGAATTGCATATGTCTTTAAAGGAATTAAAGAGCGGTGGTCCGATGAATTTGAATAAGGAAATAGATTCTTGTATGGAGAAGCAAGATCCGTATTCGGCAGAAGCACTTTTTGCGACTTATAAAACTGCGATCTATCAATTCGTCTATAGATATTGTCAAGATGAGCAAATGAGTTTCGATCTTGTACAAGATACCTTTGTCCGGTTTTCCAAATATCGGGGACGCTTTGATGAGAGAAAATCGAGCATAAAACCTATTTATTCCGAATGGCTTATCAGCTTATGATCAACCGCTTGAACAAACGTAACCGAATGAAGAAATTATTGCCGTTCTTGTTTATACAAAATCAAACAGATAACGTCTCGACGGCAGAAAGATTAACGATACAAGCGGCAATTCAACAATTACCATCTGAACAGCGGGCAGTTATTTTACTAACCTACTATCACGATTTAACCCAAAAGGATATTTCCGAGATTCTTGGAATCCCTTTAGGAACAGTAAAATCACGTCTACATGTTTCGTTGACGAAATTAAGGGAAATGTTGGAGGTAGGAGAATGAGTAAAAATGAATTTCCAGATGAACTTAAAAGTAAATTGGATGAGTTCCATGTGGAAGTACCGGATATTCCGTTAAAGAGGAGTAAATGGGAACGTCTTGCTAACTGGATTCATGCGCCGGCCAAGAACCCGCTTGATGTGCTTCGGATTAAAGGGGATTCTATCATAAAGCTTGTTTTGTACCCAATGGTTCTCATATTTTTTATTTGTTTAGCACCGCTTCTATTGATTTGAGTAGGAAGCGTTAAAGAGAAAAAGAAAAGTAACTGTCAGCAAATGCATAATATGCATTTGCTGACAGTTACTTTTATAAATATGTTATATGTGAAGAGAAAAAGAATATTTATTCTATGGTTCAAAATTGACTTAATTGGCTACTCTTGTATGCGTTATTATATAAATTATTAGTTTTACTTCGGGTCTACTATAGGCCCAGTGTCAACAACCAGCTGGATTACAAGCATACATAATAGGATATTATAATTGGAAAATGGTACCCATGAGAGAGTAGATTATTACAGTTGTAAATAAAATAGTCATATGTAATAGAGAATAGGTGAACATTATCTTTGCCCATTGTTTTGAATCCATCTTTTTATAACCGAAAACGCTTAAAATTAACCATGTTACATTTAGAAGAAGGGCTACCGAGGTAAGCCCAAGGCTTAAAGTCCAAAAAAGAAAGCTTGTTGCAATTAAAAAAATTAAATAGATATTAGTTTGTATATATGTTCTTTTAACCCCTTTGATAACAGGGAGCATAGGAACCTTTGCGGCCTTGTATTCTTCATGCTTTCGTATAGCTATGGAATAAAAATGTGGCATTTGCCAAATAACAGTAATTACAAAAAGCCCTAGAATAGCGGGATGACTAATATCTGGATACATGGCTGCCCATCCAATGAGGGGGGGCATAGCTCCTGAAATACTTCCGATCTCAGTATTATAAATCGTCCTTCGTTTACTTAACATTGTATAGGGAACGATATATAAAAACAATCCTAGAAACCCAAGAATTGCTGCTAGACGAGTTGCTAAGGAAAGTATTAAAATTCCAGAAGTAGACATAAAAACTCCGAGCCACAAAACTGCTTTCGGTGTTATTTCTCCAGTGACCGTCGGTCTGTTTTTAGTTCGTTTCATAATAGAATCTATATCACGATCATATAAGTTATTAAAAGCACCAGCTGCCCCTATAACTAAAACAGTTCCTATTAAAGCAAATAACATTTCTGGAAGTTTTTCAAGTAAGCTAAATTGATATGTATATATAGCCAGTGTTAATCCCGCAAACATCGGAATTAAATTAGATTTAATAATGCCAGATTTGATGGTACTTCCTAATATATTTGTTAAACGCTTTTTTTTTCTATTTGGATGTCTTTCGTTTGCATTATGCCTTCCCTTTCTTTATTACTAATTAGAATAAAAATTAGGTACTATATTCAGTTCATAAAAGTAAATTAAATATATGTAAATATATAAATCTACTTATATATCACATGGTATATTAATTTTAGGTATTGTCAAGAGAAGTAGGGAAAGTGATTATTGATAGATTAATTAATCCTAGAAGAACAAAGCAGTATAAAAATGCATTTTGAATCAGCAATTATAACGAAAATTTTCTTTTTAAGAGATAGCGCTTTAAATAGATTGTTATTTTTAGATATTAATATCTCAACTTTCGCACATGAAAATTCAGCCTGACTTCCTGTCGCAGTAGCTATTGTTAAGCTCAAAAATGCCCCTTGACAAAATAGTTAAAACAAGAAAAACACCTCCACATTTGTATAGTTAATTTGCAGAAAAACTACCAAATAGAAGAGGTATCTCCTACTATGATAGAACAAAACAAGCAAAATGAGCAACTACCAAATGAAATAAAATCTGTATTTAATGAGTTAAATGTCATTAAACATTTATATACAGCTGGGATTAACAAATCCAAAGGCTTTTCTACGTCATACCTATTCATACTTGTATTTAGTCTTGTTTTTAATGGAAAAAATCTGTTTCAGTACCTGGAAAGTTAGAGAGGTGAGGATTCTCCCAAAAGAGACTCTGTTCATCGCTTCTTAAATAATCCAAAATTTTCTTGGCATCAATTCTTGCTTTCATTAAGTGCTAGCGTAATCCATAAAGTAACTACACTCACGTCATCCTCACATGTGAAAGCGTTTATCATTGACGACTCTAAATACGACCGTAACCGTAGTAAAAAAAGTGGAATTACTTGCACGTTGTAAAAACCATTCTTCCAATCAACCCCGTTATTATAAAGGGTTTCGTATGCTTACTTTAGGTTGGTCTGATGGTATATCATTCCTGTTAACTTCGCATTACTCAGCTCGGTTAAAGCCCAAATTAACGGGATTATAGTAAAGATTGACGAGAGAACATCCGGATATAAAAGACGTTTAGATGCATTTGAGAAAGGCCCAGAGCAAGTCGTTAAAATGATTGATCGTGCACTTCAAAAGGGAATTCATGCACCTTATGTGTTAATGGACTCTTGGTTCATTCATCAAGACCTTGTAACCAAGCTTACCGAGCGTGGACTGGATCTAATAGGAATGGTTAAAGCGACAAAACAAAACTATATTGTTGGAAACAGAAGGGTATCCCTCAAAGAATTGTATTTTCATGCTATTCCTGTACAGGGGTGAAATGGGATTATTCGTTCAATCCATACCCATCTTTCTAATGGCCTTTCCGTTAAGGTGAACACTGATCAAAACAAAAACAATGGCTAGCAATCTTAAGTACAGATTGCACATTTACAGAAAAAGAGATTGTTTAAAATTATCCCATGCGCTGGGACATTGAGGTTTTTTTCAAGTGTACCAAGAGTCTTTTACGTCTTCAAAAGGAAGTACAAGGCCAGTGTTTTGATTCCATAATTAGTCATACGACTATTGTCTTTACTCGTTATATCACTTTAGCTTGGCAACATCGATGTAGTACCGATGATAGAACAATTGGCGGATTGTTTTATGAACTTTGCGATGAAGTCAGCGAACTAGATTGGGCAATTGCTTTACAACAGCTAGCAGGACAATGGGTTGCAGGCTTGTCCAGATACATCAAGGATTACCTGCCTAATTTGTGCTGCGAAAGTTGAGTTAATATCAACAACGAAGCATTATTCTAATGGATCGGAGACTATACTTGGAAACTTATAAATAATTTACTGTTTATTTATTGAGGTGAATGAATTTCATAATTCGTAGCCATTGTGTGTCCCAATGCATTTAAGACGTCAAAAAAGAAGCACCTTCCCAAATCTTGTATAATGGTAATAAAGACAAAACCATAAAAAGACTAGAGGAGTGCTTCTTATGACCATTATACGACAATCAAGCTTATTTGGCATCCAAGAATTATACGACATGGAGCCTACCCAAAAGTATGAAGCGATTATTTCGACGATAGATGTGGACGCTATCTATCATGTAGTAACTAAGAAATCGCGCCTTGGCGCACCTGAAGAGCTAAATTATGTCGCCATGATTATTTCCTCTGTTTTGTGAGATATGTAGAACGAATCCCAACCATAAAAGATCTGACTTCAAGCCATTGATGAGGGCTTTATCACAGACGATACAGCTGCCATTGATGCCACTCACTTTGAAGCTCGTGATCAAGCGCCACCGAAAGAAGAAAAGCCAAAGTCCGAGCCGAAAAAATGTGGGCGCAAAACAAAAGAAGAGCGTGAACAATGGCCAAAAGACCAAGCCGAAAAAGAAGCAACTATGCCTTTATATGAAAAGAAAATAGAAGCACAATTAGATGTTCTTTTAGCTAAGTTACGTTCAGAAGTTCCCATAGACCCAAAATGGGGCGTAAAGAAGAACTCGGAAGGAAAAAATGTTTTTTGGTTTGGCTACAAAGCTCACTTAATTGTTGGCACATCCAGTCAATATATTTTGGATTCCCTCTTTTCATCAGGCAATCTAAATGATGGGAAGGCTGCGATCCCGTTGCTTAAGGGCGTTCATGAACGCCCTTTCTGGGCTGAATTTACGTCATCAGACGGCAGATGCAGGCTATGACTTTAAACCGATTTACGAGGAAGTCCACCGGATGGACCAACTATCCGTGATTGCATATACAAGCGCAATGAAGGGGAAGCGATTGGCTTTGACAAACACTTTGTCCCAACCTGTTTTCGTGGGCATTCGTACCGTTATGATAGCTTAGATGCCAAATATGAAACACTAAAATACACGAGCCCAAAAGAATGCAGGGAATGCCCTTTAGCGAATGAGGGTATCTGTCAAAAGGTTTATAAAATGAAAATAACGAAAGACCTCAGGAAGTATACTGCTCCAGCCCGCGGGTCCTTGGCATGGAAAAACATTTACAAACGTCCTACGGCTGTAGAACGTGTGAACGCGTATCTTAAGGAATGGTTTCAGTTAGACAATGTTCGTTATCGTACCGGAGAACGTGCAAAAATCCACTTTGACATGGTCACACTCGTTTATAATGCTTCAAAACTCGCTGCAGATCGAATTAATGCGGAATTATATCAGCAACAAACTGCATGATTTCTGTTTTAAAAATGCAAATCAGAAATTCGGTACGTCTTTGTATTTTTAAAAAGAGCAATTATGAAATTGATTCAGGTTATTAATAATTATATTTTTTAACAACTCTGTATTATTATGTAAAAAGAAGTGATTCCCTTTTATTTTATAGAACTTAACATTCTTTTCACATAATTCTTTCCAAACATTATTATAGTCTTGGGTAAGTGTATCTTCAGTACCCTGGATAATCGTCATATTGCAATCTATTTTCTTATTTTTAGATTTATGTTTGTATTCTTCAACAATTCTAAAATCACTCTTTAATGTAGGTAGAAAGAAATTTAGTACATCTCTATGTGCAAGCAATTCGCTTGGTATACCTCCGAGTTCAATGACCCGTTCTAAGAACCTATCATCATCTAAGTGAGATATATCGGTACTTTTTCTTAACATTGGGGGATTTATCCCACTTAAGAAAAGGTGTTCAGGAGGGCTAACATAACTGCTGTTAAGTTTGTAAAATAATTCATAAGCTATATAACCACCCATACTATGTCCAAATATCGCGTATTTGTTATTGCCGCTACTTATTTTAATCATATTGTACATATCATCTATTGCTTCGCTAAAATCGGTATAACTAAATTCATTAAATCTTGTACCACGTCCTTTATACTCTATGGGTATAAACTTAATACTATGTGTATTTTTGTTCCACTCTCTAAAAACGGTTTTTGAAGAGCCAGCATATCCTAAACAGAAGACTTTAATGTTAATTACCTCCCAATAACAATTTTTTTAATTCTACTTGATTATACTTTTGGATTTTTAGATCCTTAATCTCCTTAGTTGAACAAACAGATAAGTGATAATTATTTTGTATAACCACATTATGAAAGTAAAACTTTTCATTATCGCAATCTTTATGTAATAAAATTATCTCATTATCATCTTGTAATGAAAAATAAAAAGAGTTTAAAGGGGTATGTAATCCAGTGCCTATTGCTTTGAGGTAACTCTCTTTTAAAGTCCATATTTTAAAAAAACTTTCTTTAACATTAGGAGAAGTACTAATGTAGTTATATTCCTGTTTCGTAAAAAAACTCATTGCCAATTCTTCGTAATCTAAGTCGATATTTTTTTCTATATCAATACCAATATTTCTGTCTGATATAGCAATCGCAATAAATTCATTGGAATGAGAGATATTAAAAGACAACCAGCTGTTTTTCGAAAGAAGGGGCTTACCATACTTCCCATATGAGATTTCTAGTTCTGACAATTTGCAATTTAATTCTCTTGAAAGAAGATACTTTAAAAATACATTACCTAAAAGAGAACGAACTTTATCATTCTTATTAAATAACCTAGATATCTTTTTTCTTGTCTTTATATCTAATATTGGATAAAGATTTTCAAAATCTTTGAGTTCAACACAGGAGTCAATATGAATTAGATAGACTTTCATTTTACGTTCTCCTAAATTTTTAAATATTATATTTTATATACATTGTATAATATTTTCAGATAAAAATACAAATTATTTAATTATGCAAAACCAAAGAAAATGCATTAATTTTACATACAGAATATTCCGGTGATGGTCTTTTTTGTTGAAATTTTATTAAAATAGTGTTATTATGAAATTTATAGAATAATTCGATTTCACCCCCCCTAGAAAAGTATGGTTTTCGTTTCTTGTCATACATTAGTCGTTAATTAGTAAATCAAATACATCACCTTAAAAATGCCTTTTAATATAACACAAAGGAAGTGACTCTTGCTAATGTTATTTGAATCCATTGAAAGCGTATCAAAGGTAAATCCTCACTCACCGGCAATACTAACCCATCAAAGAATAATCACCTATGAAGAATTCGTATTAGAAGTAAATAAGATTATAAATCAATTAAAAAAATCTGGTTTGACGCCACAAACCCCAATAGCTATCGTACTTGAGCAAAGCGAAGTTGTCTGGGCAACAGTGGTTGCTGCGAGTTACTTGAATATTTCTGTAATGTTAGTTGATCCCAATTTAAAAGACACAGAAATGGAACAAATAATGAATATGTACCAAACCTGCTATGAATTGCACCAGACAAGTTCCTCGAAAGCAGAAGAATTCAGAGGACAGAACATTCAAAAGTTAAATTGTTTTGGAAATGAATATTTACTAGCATACACTGGATTGACTGCAAGTTGTTGGAATGAATACATAGCCCCTAATAATAAACAAAGTTACATCGTTCTACTAACTTCTGGTTCTACGAAAGTGCCATCTGGCGTTGTAAAAACAGTAGATAGTATTGTTGGAGATGGGTTGAGAATCGGAAGTTCTCTTGGTATGCTTTCCTCTGATCGCGTCCTTTGTGCTGCTCCAGTTTATCATGCATTTGGATTAATATGTGGGTGCTTTGCAACTTTCTTAAGTGGGGCAAGTGTGTCTTACCTCGGGGCGCACGTTCTTCCTTCAACTCTGGAAAATAAGACCCGACAATTATCATATACTGTAATGATGGCATTGCCTTTTCATTATAATTTTTTAGTTCAACATGTTGATCAACCTTTTAATGAGATCCGTTTTGCTTTATCGTCCACGTCACCTTTATCGAAGGAACTCTTGCAATCTTGTAGAGAAAAATTGAATTTAAATATTCATAATATATATGGTTCATCCGAAGCGGGAGCTATATCTATTCAACAGAGTCGTAATGCAGAAGATTCATCTAATAATGTTGGACAACTTTTAAAAGGCGTAGAAATTAAGTTTGATAAAAATAATGTCATTGAGGTGAATGGCAGGAGAGTAAGTGAATTACTTATAAACAGTTCATCTCTTGCTGTTGGTTATTTGAAGATAGAAGATGTAGACATCGGTTCTTACATATTAGAAGACGGTTGGTGGAGAACTGGAGATTTAGCGTATCTAAATGAAGTTAATGAGTTAAATCTAGCGGGACGAGTGAATATAACGATAAACGTAAATGGGAAAAAGGTTAATCCTTATGAAGTTGAGGACGTTTTAAATAATCATCCAGCGATAACGGAGTCTGTGGTAGTAGGAAACCCTGATAATAAAAGAGGAGAGATACCCGTTGCTTTTGTAGTAACAAATAAAACTGTATCTGAGGAAGATATTCTTCAATTTTGCAACCAAAGATTATCAGCTTATAAGATACCAAGAAAAATTGTGGTCAGAGATGCTTTACCAAAAACTTCTGCAGGTAAAGTACGTAGGAGGGAGGTTCAGCGGTTCAGCAAAAACTATTAATATGCATTTGTTAACTTAATTATTGTGAAATAGTTTGGGGGATTTTTTTAGGAGGTATTTAATGTTAAAAGATAAAACCTTTTTAGTAACAGGTGGAACTCGTGGAATTGGAAAAGCTACTGTTAAAACCCTTATTGAATTAGGAGCAAATGTCGCCTTTACATACAATACAAATAAAGGACTAGCTGAAGAAATTTGTGCTGAGTTTGATGATGAAAATAAAATTTTTGCAGTTCAAGCAGATGCTCGAAATTTCGCTCAAGCAAAAGAAGCAATCAAAAAGGTTAAAGAACGGTTCAATAAATTGCATGGGATAGTGATCAATGCAGGTGTTGCTAAAAATAAACCATTTTATTTAATGAAAGAAGAAGATTGGGAAAGTATAATACAAACTAATTTGAATGGAACATTTAATTATGCACGAGCTGCAATTTTTGATTTTATTAAACAAAATCATGGAAGAATTGTTTGTGTTAGTTCAGTAAGTGCGTTTAAAGGTTTTGAAGGACAAACAAACTACTCTGCTACAAAGTCGGGGCAAATTGGTTTTGTTAAAACATTGGCAAAGGAAGTAGCGCCTTATGATGTAACAGTAAATGCAGTTGCTCCGGGAAGAATAGAAACAGATATGTGGGATTCAATAACTGAAAGTGACAAAGACAAACTCTTAAAGGACATTCCTTTAGGCAGAGCTGGAAATCCTTCCGAAGTTGCTGAAGCGATTTGTTTTTTATTGGGTTCTAATTATATAACTGGTAGTATTCTTACAATCGATGGAGGGCTTTCGCTTTAAATGTGCCATATTACTTAAATGCTAGATTCCCTCCTGTTCAAAGAAACACTATTAAAAAATAAATTATGGAGGTTTTCAAATGATTGCCCAAGACACTAAAGAAGTATTAAGAAATATTATATCCGAGGTAATTGAGGAAGAAACTTTTGGAGATGATGCGAATTTTCTTGAAGAATTAGGTGTAGATTCAATGATGATAATAGAAATTTTAGTTCGAGTAGAAAAAACCTTTAAAATCACGATAACGGAAGATTATATTCCAAAGTTTACTGATATAAATGCAATGTATAGTGCTGTTCAAGAACTTATAGAAAACAAATAAAATTTATATAGAAGGAGATTAGAATGAAAAATCGTATAGCGGTCACCGGATTAGGTGTTCTCTCTCCAATTGGTTCTGGTAAAGAAAACTTTTGGAATGCTTTAATAAATGGTGAGGTGGGTACAAGCGAGATTACATCTTTTGATACATCGTTATTTAATATTAATCGTGGAGGGGAGGTCACCGATCTGGATCCAACCTCTTTTATACAAGAGTTAAATCCAGAAGTAATGGGAAGGACCTCACAATTAGCCGTGGCTTCCTCGCGTATGGCGTGGAGTGATGCTGGTATATTACCCAATACTTATTCGAAACATCGTATCGGCGTATGTATGGGGAGTTCGCTTGGTAATAGCTCTACCTTAGAACATATTAATGATATACAGAAAAATAATGAAGAAATTAATCCGCAATCTAATTACATATTGAACACTTCATTAACTAATGTTGCTAACTCTGTTTCTGTTGAATTAGGACTCGAAGGCCCTAGCCTGACTATCTCGACCGCTTGTGCCTCTGGCAATAATGCGATAAGTTATGGTGCAGATTTAATTCAAGATGGCGAAGTAGATGCAATTATTGTAGGTGGAGCAGATGGTATATCGAGATTTTGTTATACCGTCTTTCATAGACTTGGAGCAATGACTCAAGATCTTTGTCAGCCGTTTACCAAAGATCGAACCGGTATGATTGTTAGTGAAGGGTCAGCAAGTTTAGTGCTAGAAGACATGGAAAAAGCAAAGCAACGAGGGGCTACAATGTATGCTGAACTGGCAGGGTACGGTCTATCCGGTGATGCATACCATATTACAGCACCTCATCCAGAAGGGGCGGGAGCAGCGTTAGCAATGGAAAGGGCAATAAAAAATGCTTATGTAGATAAGAAAGATGTTTCTTATATTAATGCTCATGGAACTGGCACTAAAGCAAATGATATCAGTGAGTCTTTGGCAATCTATTCCGTTTTTGGGGAACGAGCTGATTTAATTCCAGTTAGTTCTATTAAATCGATGCTTGGTCATTCTATGGGAGCTTCAAGTGCAATTGAAGCAGTTGCCTCTACTTTAGCAATATTTCATTCAATCGTACCTCCAACAATGAATGTTACAGAACTTGATCCGGAATGCGTAAAAAATGTAGTGCCTAACAAAGCTATTTATCAACCCGTCAATGTTGCAATAAGTAATGCCTTTGCTTTCGGAGGTAACATTTCTACGATTGTTTTGAAAGGAGTATCTGATTAGATGTATCAAGATAAAGAACGTATTGTTGTTACTGGTATGGGTACTGTTTCTGCCTTCGGTGTAGATAATAAAGCATTATGGACTGCTATTCAGAATGATGCTACACCTCTAGTTCAAACCAGTTTAAATCTAATAGAAAATCCTAGTGTTGTTCGGGTAAATCATTTAGAACCTGCTGAATTTCTAGGAAAAAAAGGGTTGAAATTTATGCAACCGTCATCATTATATTTGTCAGTAGCTTCTATAATAGCACTTAAAAATGCCAACATTGATATAAAAACGACTACATCAGACAGAATGGGTATTGTTGTCAGTACTAATTATAGTGGATTGAAAATGAGTTCTCAGTTTGATAAAACATCAATCACTGAGGGACCAAAGTTTGTGAGTCCTATGCAGGCTCCTAATACAGTAGTCAATTCACCAGCTTCTCATTTAGCTATACGCATTCAATCTAGAGCGTTTAATACAACCATAGCTTCCGGATTTTGCGCTGGGTTAGATGCACTGGGCTATGCAGCCAATATGCTGAAAAAGAATAATGCTGATACAGTCGTTGTTGGTGGAACAGAAGAGTGGAATGAAGAGATAGAAAGGTATTATAAAGTGGCAGGGTTATTGTCCGATGAAAATTCAGAAGATAATGGAGAATCTTTTAATCCTGGCAGTAAAGGTGTTGTTCCTGGTGAAGGTTCAGCAGCTGTTGTATTGGAACGGTATGAAAATGCAGTTAAACGCGGAGCTACAATTTTAGGCGAACTTGTATCTTGGCACTCTAGTTTCACTCCGACCGATAGGAATGAAACTAGAATAAAAGGGAGTATTAGGTGCATGAATACGACACTGCAAAAGGGTAATGAATACAATGAAAATATAGATTTAATTATCTCTGGAGCTAACGGACTGCGAAAACTAGACAATGTAGAAATTAATGCACTAAATGAAATTTTTCCTAAGAAACCAATACTCGCTATAAAAAATACAATAGGGGAAACAAGTGGTGCATCGGGGGTGTTTCAGTTAGTTTCATCGATAAATGCAATAAATAGTAAAAAAAATCAACAAAATTCATTATTAAATAAGTCTCATTATGGATTAAATGATATTAAAAAAGTTTTATTAACTGGGAATAATTTATCTGGGAGTACAAGTTCGGTTCTTGTTAGGGAATTGGCGTAAGCTCTCAATTCTAAAAATTAAAAATAAATTACCTCTCCAGTGTTTTTATTTACGATAAAAATGGAAAAAATCTTTTTGTTCAATGCTCGGCCAAAAAAATTAAAGGAGATAAAAATGAATTTAGTAGAATTTCAATCGTATCCCTTAACTGATGCACAGCAAAGAATATGGAACACAGAGATACTGTACCCCAATACCGCATTATGTCTTCTTTCAGGAATAATAAAGATTAAAGCTCCTATTAATAAAGATTTGTTAGAGAAGTCTATTAATAATGTAATTAAGGAAAACGATTCATTGCGAATCAAGTTGTTCCAGGAAGGTAATGAAACAAAACAATGCATAGAAGAATATAAATATCGGGAGATAGAATTTATAGACTTTAATGATCCCAAAGGTCGGTTTAACTCTTACAACCAATTAAAAGCATATAATATAGAACCTATGGAACTAATTAATTCGGATCTATTCGATTTTTTGATTTTTAAAGCTAGTAATGAGGAATACGGTTACACTGCAAAAATTCACCATATTATTTCTGACGGTGTGTCTATGGAGAATTTGTTTGAACAAATTCTTGATAATTATGTGCATTTAGAACAGAGTACCGTAATTGAAAACAGTCGAAAACCCTCCTATATTGAACACATACATGAGGAAGCGGAATATAAAGAGTCTGAACGCTATAAAACAGATCGAAGTTACTGGTTAGAAACATTTCGAAATTTGCCAGATGATATAGAAACTAATCTCTATAATCCTCTTACAATAAGTACATCAGCAAATCGAAAGACCCTTTTAATAGAAGGTAATAACTTACAAAGGATCAAGAAATTTTGTAAAGAGTCTAAGGTTAATCTTTTTACATTTTTTCAAGCAATTCTATATATATACTTATATAAGACCACGAATAGTCAGGATATAGTGATTGGAACAAATTATTCGAACAGGCTAACGAAAAAAGAAAAAGATACAATGGGAATGTTTACGAGTACGGTAGCATCACGGATGTTTTTAGATCCAAATGAAAAAATAACATCCTTTCTAAAGCGGTTATTTATAGAATCATCAAAAAATATGCGCCATCAAAAGTATCCCTATAATGAGTTAATCCAAGATATAAGAAAAATAAATCAAATGCCAAATTTACATCGCCTTTTCGGAATAGCAATGGAATACAGGCCTTTTAAACCTTTTGAGTTAAATGGAATAGAAGTTGAATTTGAAGACCAGTTTTGTGGGGTTGAAGCAAATGATTTAACTCTTCATTTAGTCGAAAAGTTAGATAATGGTAATCTAATTATTAATTTTGACTATAGAACATTTATATTTAATGACCATGAAATAACAAGATTTATTGAACACTTCCGGCAAATTGCAAAATATATAATAGAACATGAAAATGAGGAGATTAAATGTATTTCCTTAATATCGGAAGGTGAAAAAAATGTAATTCTTGAAAAATTCAACGATACAACAATTAATTACCCTAGGGATAAGGTGATTCATGAATTGTTTGAAGAACAAGTGGAGCGTATGCCTAACCAAATAGCGTTAGTGTATGAGGGGCAGAAACTAACGTATAGAGAACTGAATAAAGAGGCAAATCAGTTAGCCCGAACGCTAAAAATAGAGGGAGTAGGACCTGATCAGTTGGTGGGCATTATGGTAGAACGCTCTCCGGACTTGATTGTTGGGATACTTGGTATTCTCAAGGCAGGCGGAGCCTATCTACCAATTGATCCCGACTATCCAGAGGAACGGATTCAATATATGTTAGAGGACTCAGGTGCAGAAATAATATTAAGTCAGAGTCACTTGCATCGCCATATACCACAAGGGAGAAAAGTGTTATTTTTAGACCATCAATCTAGTTATCATCAAGATGGAACCAACCTCGGAAAATCAGTGGAACCAACTCATTTGACATATGTGCTTTATACATCAGGCTCAACGGGTAAACCGAAAGGTGTTATGGTAGAACATCGCAGCGTTGTACGTTTGGTCAAACAGACAGACTACGTAATATTAAACGAAGAGACACGTATACTTCAGACCGGAAACATTGTCTTCGACGCTTCTACATTTGAAATTTGGGGTTCACTTTTAAATGGTGGTCAGCTGTATTTGACGCAAAATGAACAGATATTAGATGTTGTTAGTTTAAAGCAATTAATTGAGCGCTTTAGTATTAACACCATGTGGTTAACATCGCCTTTGTTTAACCAACTTACAGAACAAGATATTCATTTGTTTGAGCATTTAGAGACATTAATTATTGGCGGCGATGTACTGTCAGTATCTTATGTCAATAAGATAAAACGCAATTATCCAAGGTTAAAATTGATTAATGGCTATGGCCCAACGGAAAATACTACATTTTCTACTACATTCGCCATATACGGTGAACAGGTAGGTTCAGTTCCGATTGGAAGACCTATCGCCAACTCCAAGGCTTATATAGTGGATCGTTCTATGAATTTACAGCCTATAGGAGTATGGGGAGAATTAGTAGTCGCAGGCGACGGAGTGGCCCGAGGATACTTAAACCGTCCTGACTTAACGGCTGAAAAGTTTCTGGAAAGTCCATTTGTCCCAGGAGGTCGTATGTATCGAACAGGTGATTTGGCACGCTGGTTACCGGATGGGAATATCGAATACTTAGGAAGGGTTGACCATCAAATAAAAATACGTGGCTACCGCATTGAAATTGAGGAAGTTGAAACAGCCTTATTAAACATACAAGAGGTACAGGAGGCCATTGTCATTGCGAATGAGGACGGAAATGGTGATAAAGCACTTTGTGCCTATTTCGTTGCAGAGCGTTCTTATCCAATAAGTGAGATAAAAGAACAACTGTCAGAACAGTTGCCTAACTATATGATTCCGTCTTATTTTGTGCAGTTGGAACAGATGCCTTTAACACCAAATGGGAAAATAGACCGTAATTCTCTTCCTGAACCAGAAGGGGAACTTCAAACGGGTAATGAGTATGTATTTCCTCGTAATCCAATAGAGGAAAAATTAGCCAATATTTGGCAGGAAATCCTTGATACAGAACGAGTTGGAGTTAAAGATGACTTCTTTGATATCGGTGGCCATTCTCTCAGAGCAACAAATTTAGTGGCAAAGATTAACAAAGAGCTGAAGGTCGAAATATCACTTAGGGAAATATTTAGTAATCCAACGATAGAGCGATTAGCGAAGATTATTAAAAATAGTAAATATGAGGGTTATGACTATATCCCAATTGTAGATGTGTTTTGCAAGTAAAAAGTACACAACATTGCAATGAAAATATACATAAGCTTGCCAACCGATTTTTGTTCAGTTATTTCTTGATAATGCATGGGTGATTCTGAAGCTATCACCAGTAAAGTTTAA